>JBCCCO010000035.1:0-25189 GCA_039033475.1 Pseudomonadota bacterium
TTCTAACAATCAAAAATCTTTGCGAGGGTTGTATTTATTATTAGAGTGCCACTTCTTAACGGCGCTCTCTAAGTCTTTGTCAATAGCATCCGGCATAATGATTTTAAGTTTTACAATTTGGTCGCCTGTTTTGCCTGTGCGCTTGTTTTTAATTCCTTTTTCACGCAAACGCAGCAGTTTCCCGCTACTTGAACCTTTGGGAATCGTAATAGAGACTTTCCCATTTGCAGTTGGAACTTCTATTTTATCACCTAATACCGCTTCATATAACGTTATCGGCAGCTCTAATAAAATATTATCACCTTCACGTTCAAAGTAAGAATGTGACTTAATTAGAATTTCAATGAGAGCATCGCCTGCGGCTCCATTTCCAATACCAGCTTGACCTTTTCCTTTTAAACGTAAAACCTGTCCGTCTATGACCCCTGCAGGCACATTAAGGTCGAGCGTTCCACCTTCTGAAAGACTTACGCGTTTTTTTGCACCGCACACAGCTTCGAGAAACTCAACATCAAGTTTATAGCGCAGATCCCCGCCTCTGCCATCAAAGCTTGTCCGACTTCCGCCATCATTAAACAAGTCCCCAAACAAATCTCCTAGGTTAGATAAATCATCGAAATTATCAGCTCCGCCGGATTTTCGTGAGCGCCGAGAAGAAAAGCCACGATAAAATTGTGCGCCAGGACGCTCTTGGCCATTGGCATCAATTTCACCACGATCGAAGCGTTTGCGCTTATCCGTGTCGTTTAAAAGACGAAAAGCAGTAGAAACTTTTTTAAATTTTTCTTCCGCATTAGCATCTCCAGGATTTAGGTCTGGGTGCAATTCTTTTGCTAGCTTGCGGTATGCAGAACGAATCTCATCATCTGATGCCGATTTTGTGATGCCGAGGGTTTTATATGGATCATCTGCCATAGTGGTTGTCATTGTTCAAAATCTTAAAATTTTTATGTTGAATAGAATATTGTAACTCTAAAATCTCCGAGAGAGTCGCCAAACGACGCAATAGTTTCTCTCCATATAGCACATCATGCGGTGGTGGCAAAACCAAGGTAATTTGTTTTTCATCAATATTGAGGGATGTTTTATTCAAAATTCCTGCTGTTGCTGTTGATATCATATACCCAATGCGCAAGGCCAAACCTAATCCTTGCGCTTTAAATAGCATATCTTCGCTTAAAAGTTTGCTGATTTCAGGAAGGTTTGCTGTTTTTATGCGACCATGGTAACGAAAGAAAACACTGAGTGCAAGAAATGCCCTACCCTCATGATTAATAGCAGAAAAAGCGCCCTGCGCAATAACGTTAAGAGCATGAACTGAGCGGTATTCTGGATGAAGACGCCAAGCGATATCAGATAGCAGACATGCCGCATGGCGCAACCGCTTTTCTTCTTGTTTCTCTGTAAATTTTAAGCCTGCAAACAGCTTATCTGTCCAGTCACATAATTCGTAACAGGCTTTAACAGAGCGAGAGCGTAGAGAGCATAAATCATGACATGCTGCAAGCAATGGGTCTTTTTGCTTTTCTTGTTCTGATAAGAGATTATACAACAATCCCTCTCGCACCCCAAAACTGGAAAATGTTACGTGTCCAGGCTTAATGTTTTCAATGAGGCCTTGCAAAACCATCGCCCCATAAGAAATAGTATTTCGGCGTGCTTTATTTAATCCCTTCATAGCACTTAGAGATTGGGGAGATGCATTAATGAGAAGATTACAAAAAACAATAGCCTGCTCCGGTGTGAGCGTATAGCTATGTATCATTTTCAATGGATAATCTACATGAGCTATGTGGAGCTTTGCAATTGCGCGTAACGTTCCACCAACAGCATAGAGTGTACGTTGCTTACCATGCTTGAGCCAATCCAGCTGAGACAACTCTGTTTGCACATAGACCTCAGTTTTCTGCTGATTTTCCTCTGCAACACTAAGCAAACTCAATCCCCCAAGAGGCAATGTTGTTGCTGTATTGTACGTGCTGTTCTTAATGTCAATCAGCTCCAAACTGCCACCGCCCATGTCAGCGACAATACCATCAGCATCATAATTGCCAGATATAACACCGCTTGCCGCAAGTTTTGCCTCTTGCTCACCGCTGATAATATCAATGTCACGACCACAGATCTCTTGGGCGGGTTTGATGAACGCATCACTGTTTTTTGCATCTCGTACCGCAGCTGTTGCAATCACATGCGTTTGCGTAGCTTTAAGCTGTTTGGCAATTGCGCAAAAGCGCTTGAGCGCAATCAAAGCTTCCTTGACTGCGTCTTCTGGCAACAAACCGTTGACCATAATATCACGGCCTAAACCACACAGAACCTTTTCATTAAAAATAATAGCAGGACTGCGTTTCAGCGCCTCATAAACCACAAGGCGGACAGAATTCGATCCAATATCAACAATAGCAAGTGGGAATGCTTGGGAATTCGCACCAAAAGACTTTTGGATTTTTTTGAAAAACATGATGCGATTCATCTTAAACTAAGAAAGTTGAAAAATTTAGAGAGCTTATTTCTACCAAGGCCCACTTTATATGATGCCTGCATCCAATTTAAAATTAGTTTAGACATCAAGAGATATTATTAGAAAGCAATGATTTTTCAAGAGATTATAAAACATGATCCATAACAAAAAAGGCCCGCCAACTTGGCGCGCCTTTTGAGATCTAAAATGTTAAAACACTCTAATTTAAATCTTTCATACTCACTTTATACTACGTTAAGACCAAACTCATTCATAAGCCTCTCTGCCATTTCTCCAGAAATGCGAAATTGCGCTGGATTATTTATTGTTAGCGTATTGCCGTTGTCAAATGGCACTTCAAAAGTGGTAAGATTTAAGGCTTCAATATCGTAAGCGTATTTGCCATCATTATCATCATAAATATGAGCGTCAATGCCATCATAAATAGGAGCGTCGGGTTGTTGGTTCTGAATTATTTTGCCTAATGCGTCTATGAATGCATCTTGATTTCTACCGGTTAGATTGCTGAAATCAACCCAGTCATTGTTACCATTTTCATTAAGTACAGTATTAGAAGCGGTATCTTGGACCACAATAGGATCTGGAAGAACGTTCTCCGCCTCAACTGCAACAGCATGAGAAACCTTTATTCTCTCTATACCCGTGAAGCCGATGCCACCTCTACCTGTTACATCACTTTTTAAATGTATTATATTTTCAATAGTATCTACATAATCAATATTAAAAGGTGTAAAACCAATGTGTTGCATTAACTCATAGAAGTTTTCAGCATCATTTTCTCTTATGTTTAGATTATCCGCAACAAGAGTATCAATCCCCTCTCCACCATCAATTATCGAAAGGTCGGATAGTGCATCAAATTCAAAAGTGTCATCGCCTGCACCACCATATAATTCATTCAGCACACCGCGTTCACTGCTTATAAGAGTATCGTCTCCATTGCCCCCTATCAGTTGGTTGTAACCTTCTCCGCTGAAAAGCGTATCATTGCCATTACCACCAACGAGCGTATCATTCCCATCGAAGCCAAACAGCGTGTCATTCCCACCAAGCCCCGCAATTAAATCATTATTATCTGTTCCATTTAGTGGGGTATTATCATTGTCATCGCCATAAATTTTATTTTCAGAGTGGTTTATCATTGGAGCAAGCTCAAAAAATTCGTGATCATTCATGAGCTGGACTGCTGCTTCTGGAGAGATACGAAACTGACCTGGATTATTTATTGTTAGCGTATTGCCATTTCCAAATTGAAACTCAAAAGATTTAAGTTCGGAACCTTCTACATCGTAGAGGAATTTTCCATCATTATCGCTATAAATCAAGCGCTGCTGGTCCACACTTAAGGCTAAACCAGTTATTAAATTAATTTGATCGCTAATTTCTAAATTGCTTACATCAAACCAGTCACTATAATCGCGTGCATCAATTGCAGCATCTGCATTATCATTTACTACATAAGGTTCTGGCAGAACATCTCTTGCTTCTGCCGCAACCTCAGCAGATACTTCTATCTTTTCTATGCCGCTAAATGATATACCCTCTCTACCTGTTACATTCTCCTTTAAATAAATTGTATTGCCTTCAACACGATCAATATTAAAAGGTGTAAGACCAGTATAGTTCATTAAAACATAAAAGGATTCAGCTTTCTGAAGCTCTGTCGCATCCAAAGTATCATCGCCAACACCGCCATCTATCACGCCAAATTTAAGCAATTTTCCTAATTTAATCGTATCATCGCCAGCATCACCAATTAACTCGTCGTTACCAAGGCTATTGTAGAGTATATCATCTCCATCACCGCCTTCGAGACGGTCATTCACCGCCTTCGAGACGGTCATTGCCTAAACCTCCACTCAGTACATCATCGCCTGCACCACCTTCCAGGATATCATTCCCTTTTTTGCCATTTACGATGTCATTTCCACCCAGGGCTTGTATCCAATCATCACGATCTATGCCATTTAATATATTGGAATTATTATCACCTAAAATTTGATTATAATTCGTGCTTCCTGTCGAGTTTACCATTACCGAGAACCTGTTACTTATTTTATGCTATGTGCCTTCTAACACAAAAGATTGTAGTGTAAATCAGTATTGATTACTCATAGCAAGGCTACTTATATCTGTAAGTGGACCTACCGTATAGGTACCCAAGACTTGGTATTTGAACCATCCATACGTCCAAAATCGAACATGATCCATAACAAAAAGGCCCGCCAACTTGACGCGCCCTTTTCAGATTTACAGCATAAATACGTTTTATGGCTTAAGGCTGCACACCTTTGACTATCCGGTGTAAGGGGTAACGGGCACGCCTGAGGCTATCAAGTCTTGCGCCATTTCAGCAGTAATTATTAATTCTGATGGGTTTTCAATTGTTACCGCAGCAAGTCCATTATGACTTAATTCTATGCTGTTGAGACTGTCCACAAGATGAACTGTATATGTACCATCTTCATTTTCAACAATATTACCATCAAAAAAATCTTGATTATAAAGCCCTATCAAATCTGACTTCAGATAGAAACTGTTATAAATCTCTACAAGCTCAACCACACCATTATTATCACTAACATCAATTGTGCCAGAGTTATGCGTTTCTAATATAAATGCAGGTGGATTGCCGGCTGCGATATTTAAAATCGCCCGGCCAGTTGATCCGACGACTTTAAACGTTTCAAAATTTTTAGCATTAAATGAAAGACTACTATTTGGATTATCTGCGCTGCTTAACATACTAAGCTCAGCATCGGGATTAACAACAGCAAAAAGATAGTTTCCTTCATCATCTATAGTAACAGAGGTAATATCTATATACTCAGCAATTATTTTCTGTAGATCTGCTTCAGCTACATTTACTGCAGCCATAAAGAGAGTATCATTGCCAGCTTCACCGCCATCAAGAATATGATTATTACCATTACCAATAATAACTAAATCGTCGCCTGCCCCAGCATGTAATTCGTTATAACTATTGTTTGTGTTAGTATCTTTTATCACATCATTATCAGCACCACCGTATATTACGCTATAACTGATGGCTTCCTCAACATCTATATAATCCTCTCCAGCACCACCGTGTATCTCGTTACCATAGGAGTCTTCAAGCTCTATAAAATCATTTCCAGCATCACCGTATATAGTGCTTAAATAGACTTCCTCTATATCTATTCTGTCATTACCCTGACCACCACGTATTGTGCTAGATAAAAACATACCTCCAGCATTGATATCAATGTCATCATTACCACTGCCACCGTATATTTCACTGTTAGATCCACCTTCTGCACTCACATTTATAGTATCATGACCGTCATTACCTCTAATAATATTATGACCACCTCTATCTTCCACATCTATAAGATCATCACCGCTACCACCACGTATTTCATTATTGTTCCCGTTGTAGACTTCAATTGTATCATTATCAGCACCACCACTAATTTTATTATATGCTGCATCTACATTACTGCGTCTTGTTCCAACACTTATAAAATCTTCTCCAGCACCACCATTTAGTGTGTTGCTCCCATAGGTATCATATAATTCATCGTTATCATTTCCACCGGACAAAAAATCATTTCCAAAGCCACCGTCTAAACGATCTTTACCCTCATTACCGTATAAGAAATCGTCCCCTCTACCTCCAGATAAAATATCATCGCCTTTATGACCGATTAACCTATCAGAACCATCTTCACCACTTATGGTATCATTTCCCTCTAAACCTTTCATCAATTCATTAAATTCAGAGCCTACTAGGTTATCGTCATTCTGTGTGCCGATAATAGTGTTATCATATACTGTATTATTTGTTGCGCTTACCATCTTAAAAAACTCCCCAGTCTATATTTAAAAATACCCAGCATCCAAAAGATCTAGATTTGAAACAATATGTAATAAATCGTTATTAGGATTTTGAATTAGGTGAGTCAATATCAAATATCACCAGTCAGTATTTCTCCTTGATCTGAAAATATTCATGAATATATAATCATTCATAGATAGTATTATGCTGATCAATTTGGAGTTATCGTATAGTTTATGAAGATTAAGTTTGCGGTATAAATGATGCAAAGCAAACTATTAAGGCTTTGATTTTATTTTACCTTTAGGTGGACGCGAGGTAAAGCGCGGCGGGAAGTTCTCTTTTAAGGCGGCACCACGGCCAGATAAACTTGGGTTGTTCATAAAGTATAGGTGAGAGTTAAAAGGCTTTTCATCACTTTGTAGAGTGATACGTTCTGAACTGCCATCTGAGAGAATTCTCCACGACTGTTGGTTATCTTTCAGATTTGCAACCATGATTTGATCAAGCACCTGTTCGTGAACTGTTGGGTTTTTGATCGGCACTAAAGCTTCAACGCGCCGATCTAAATTGCGCTGCATCATATCTGCCGATGAAATATAAACCAAAGCATCTTCAGAGGGCAGACCTCCTCCATTGCCAAAGCAATAAATCCGGGAGTGTTCTAGAAAACGGCCGACAATACTTCTTACTCTAATGTTTTCTGATAGCCCTTCAATGCCTGGCCTTAGGCAACAAATCCCCCGCGTGACGAGATCTATTTGCACTCCTGCAGTGCTAGCTTCATAAAGTGCATCAATAACCTCTTCATCGACCAACGAGTTCATTTTCATCCAGATTGCAGCTGCTCGACCAGCCTTGGCATGTTTAATTTCAGCTTTGGTGTGCTCTAAAATGCGTGTGCGGAGTGTGTAGGGAGAAACGGAGAGTTGCTCAAGTTCTGCTGGCTCAGCGTATCCTGTCACATAGTTAAACAGACGGGTAACATCGCGGGCAATGGCAGGATCAGCAGTAAAGAAGGAGAGATCTGTGTATATTTTTGCTGTGATAGGGTGATAGTTTCCGGTTCCCAAATGGCAATATGTGACCAATTGGCCAGCTTCTTTTCTTACAATCTGACAAAGTTTGGCATGGGTTTTGAGCTTACGCACGCCGTAAACAACATGAACCCCTGCCCCTTCCAAATCTCTGGACCAGCGAATGTTTGCTTCTTCATCAAACCTGGCTTGCAATTCAATAACGGCAGTCACGGACTTGCCAGCTTCTGCTGCTTCTTTCAACGCATCTACGATGGGAGAATCACGGCTGGTTCGATACAATGTCCATTTGATAGCCATCACATTGGGGTCAGCCACTGCTTGCTTTAGAAAACTTAACACAACATCAAACGCTTCATATGGATGATGAACAATGAGATCTTTTTGCTGGATTGCAGAAAAGCAATCACCGCCATGCTCACGAATCCGTTCCGGAAAGCGGATATTAAAGGGGTGGAATTTATGCTCAGAGAGTTCATCAATAATTAATTCAGAGGTATCCCCAATACCTAACAAGCCCTTTTGGATAAAAACTTCAACGTCAGTAACATTAAGATTTTGGAATACAAATTTACGTAAACTTTTGGGCATTGAAGCATCAATTTCCAACCGTATCACTGAGCCACGCTTGCGTTTCTTAAGAGCTGTTTCAAACACTCTGACCAGATCCTCTGATTCTTCTTGTATTTCCAGATCACTATCACGAATAATGCGAAATGCGCCCTGCTCCTTCATTTCAAAACTTGGAAATAATTTCGAGGCAAACATGCCAACAACATTCTCAACACGCATAAACCGCACGCGCTTTTTTTGGCTATTCTTTGCATCGTTTGGCAATTGGATAAAACGGCTAAGTTGAGCTGGCAGTGGAAGTAACGCATTCATTGTTTTGTTATCGTCTTTGCGATGAAGCTCAAGGCCAAGTGTAAATCCAAAATTTGGCAAAAACGGAAATGGATGCGAGGGGTCAATTGCAAGCGGTGTAAGTACGGGGAAAATATGATTAAGAAAGTACTCTTCCAGCCATTCTTTTTCTGACTTTTTCAGATTTTCCGTCGTGATGATATGTAAACCGATAGATTCGAGTTCTTCAGTTAGGTCAACCCAGGTTTGTTGTTGGGCTTCAGAAAGCTCACTAACGAAACGATTAATTTTAAGCAGTTGTTGCCTTGCCGCAAGGCCATCCTGGCTAGGAAAATCAACACCCGCCAAAACTTGCGCCCGCAAGCCTGCAACACGCACCATATAAAATTCATCAAGATTCGATGCTGAAATGGATAAAAAGCGCAAGCGCTCTAGCAGTGGATGGGTCGTATTTTTGGCTTCATACAATACCCGATTGTTAAACTCCAACCATGATAATTCCCGATTGAAAAAGCGTTCTGGCTTTTGCCACAGCCCTGAAGATGGCGTTGATATTTCAGTGTTTTCTTTTACTTTATTCTTCTCAACAACTTCAGAAAGGCTCATAATAACTCCGTAGAAAACTTAAAATATTAAAGCTTTTTTCATTTTATTTCGGTGTCATGCAGTTCAAACAGTCTATCTTTTAATTATGACAGTCTGTACATCACTGGTCTCTCGTATGCATTAATAATCTGGTTTATTTTTAAAGTAGGTACACATTGCAATATATATGAAATATTGCAAAAAATGCGTCAAAATAAAGCGTAAATCTGTAATACATTTTATATTCTTTAAACAGGTATCCATTATGGAACATTTTCTACGCCCGACCCCGCAGCTTTCTAAGCTGGCAGCCACAATGATTGAAGACGCGAAGTTGCATCACCACCCTTATTTTGAAACGTTACGCAACGGATGCATGTCGAAAGAGAGATTTATTCAAAGCCAAGAAGCGTTTTTCTTTGTCACTGAATTTTTGCAACGGCCAATGTCAGCCCTCGTTTCACGTTTGCCAAGTGGAAACGACCGATTACATGTCATGCACAGTCTTGTCCTTGAGTGTGGTGAGCCGAATTCAGAACATAATGGACTGGAACAATTTAAGACTTTTTTACAAAATCTTGGAAGCGAAGCTTTGCCATTAGACCACGAGGAGCAGATTCCCCACGCTGTTCGGGTGTTTAATCAAGTGTTAATCTCAACTGCACATTATGAGAATGTGAATTTTGCCATCGCATATATGGGATGTTTGCAATGTATCTTGTCTGAAATTTTTCAAATTATTGCTCATGGAATTATTGAGCGGCAATTTCTCGACAAGAACCAAATGGTCTATTATTCACTCCAAGCAGACAGTGTTAGCCTGCAAACGCGAGAAGCATTATTTGCTATTATTGAGCCACTATGGGTAGATGGGACATCTAAGGCGGTCATAGAGCAAGGATTTGAATTTGCATTTTATAATGTCGATAGCCTTTATAGAGAATTGGTTGATATTTAACCTCAGATATTTAAATAGATCCGAACGCGCACATACTCCAGTACTTAAACAACCTCTGCAACGGATTAATCCGTATTATATCACTTGTAGGGTTATGATTTTTCTGGACTATCTGCTTCAAATATATTGTAACTAAGCAAGCAGGTAAAAATGCGGGTATTATATGCTCTGGAAACTCGGATAGGGTGTTTTGCAAATCCTTAAAGTCTCTTTTTATGTCTTGCTCGAAGAATGTAATTGCTTTTTTCAAAAAGCGCTCACCATATTCTGTGTGTATTTGATTTATCGAAAAACTGTCATCCTCAAGACACGAAAGTGGTAGACTTAACCTCATCCTTGCAGCTTGAAAAGGAAGGGTGCATAAAAGTTCTGTTAAGCCATAAGCAAATCCTGCCATATATCCTGCTTTTTCTAAGCGTTTTCTGTCCTCAAAGTTCTGCTTTAAAATATATGCTGATATCAAAAATAAACCGCCGTATGTTTTATTCAGATATATTTTAAGCGATTGTTCATCAGGCATAGGTTCATCAGAGAGATCAAAACTTCTGGCATCAATCATATTGGCGATATGAACTTTTGGAATATTGTAATTTTTAATGACTTTTGCGAAATTATCAGCAACAGGGTGGCCAATTTGGACCTTTTGCTCCGCATTCTGCAAAGCATCTCGCCACCATTGCAATTTTATTTCTCCCAACATGGGTTCACTCACACTTGTTGCAATCCGGGCGAGTTCAGCGTGAAAGCTATAAAGACTCAAAAGCGCCAAACGTTTTCTTTTCGGGGCGAATAAAGTGGCAGTATAAAAATCTGGTAATTCGTGACGTATACGTTCTGTTGTGGCTTTATCAAAATGCTGCATTGCTTAAACTTAAGTGCGTCTGATTTAAAATGGTCTTGGTTTTAGCATGCAGGGATTTAGGCATCTTATTGAGAACATTCATGGTTTTGTGCATCCAGCACCGTTGATGAGAGGTTGGCACTCAAGTAGCCGTTAAAATCCAGATATATGTGGTGCAGATTGCGTTTTTGCTCCTGAAACTGTTCAAGGAAACATATGCTAAGGCCTCTAAAATCAGCGTGAAACTTCTCCTTTCACGCTTAAAAGTCGCTCTGTTGGCACTATTTAATCTGACCAATAAAGCCAAACCACCACTATATAAAAGCACTAGACCACAAATGGAAATAAAATAGGGCCATTTAAAATCAGAGCCGTGATTGCCCTCATTCAGCTTCGCTACAACGCGCTATTTCTAATAGTAATACCCATAAGGTGCATAGTATGACTTTGGCACATGGCGGCGTGGCGGCTGGTATGCCCTGTGATATGGCTTGTGATGGGGGCGATCATAATATACCTCAGGGTACTTTGGCTTGTGATGGCGGTGCCCATGATATGATTTGCGATAATGGCGCTTTGGATAATGCGTGTAATGGCGACGCTTCTTATAATATCTGGGTTTGCAATAATGATACTGCATACAACCATAGTAATCGCTGTAATTTGTTCCCCAGGAAATAATGCACTGACGATGCCATTTGCGACAAGAAGCACGAGAGGAATGTTTATACCCGTAATGCTTCTTATGTCTTTTGCGCTTGTGGTAATGGTGCTTATGACGATGCTTTACCGGATAATAGCGCTTGTTATGGTGGTGAACAGGCCGATAATGCCGTGGAGGCGCATCATAGTATGAGGCTTCGCGAAAGGGAGGTTTGCGAACAGGATGAGGATACTCCGCATAATTGCCGTCTGGACCAGCCAAGTCAGCAACAACATTTCGTGTAATAACCCTGTCTGTTCGGTTTTTTTCTGTTTCTAGTTTTACCCTGGTCTCAACTTTACCTCTGGCACAACCACTGGCAATCAAACACCCTTGAAACTTCTCCAAATTATTGCTAGCAACGCGTCGACACTCTATCCGGCGAATTTCACAAAATGAAATTGGACGATATTCAACCTTCTGCAAAAGAGTAGGCAAAGCATGCGTGTTTGTCCCATCCGCAGCTCTAGATAATCCAGATGAGTGAGCTTGAATTGAAATTAAACTAACTGTAAAAAGAGAAAGTATGAATAGTGCATACCTTCTGTGATAATGAAACAATTGAAACATATGAACCCCGACATTTACAAAAATAAGTTTAAAAACCCTCTGGTTAAAACCCAATAGTCATAGGTTCTAACAAAATCTTCACATTGTATTTTAATTATAAAACTTGCCGCCGACAACCTTGCCTCTTAACCAAATGCAGACATGGTTAATTCAAAAACATTATGTTAAATAATATTGTAAAAGTTATTTTATAAATGCTCACTCGAGTCAAGTGCGCTTGATGCATTACAGTGAGTAATGCAGATATATTTTTGGTTTCAGAATTTTGAAATAAAATACGTATTACTACGCATATTTCTCCGTCTCACTTAGAAAGTCTCCGTAAAAAAACTATATATTTCAGTAAGATATACGCATAGCGCCATTATTTTTTTGTGTTATGTTGGGTCCAAAAACAATGCTGGACGCATTCATAAATTTTATAAAACAAAATTGTAATTTAATCATTCAACATGTGAGTATACTATGGCTGCTGGGATACAAAGCGCAGATTATACCCCCTATAAATCAGTGCAAACAGGACCAACAAAAGCTTGGGCGGAGGCCGTTGATGATGCAGTACTTGTTGCATTACCACCAACTGAACACCATATACCAGATTGCATAAGCATAGGTAGCAGTCTTTCTGATGGACAAAGCCTCCTTGAGGGGCAGGCACTCTTCTCTGAAGATGGCTTAACACGTTTGATCTTAGATGCAGGCAAACTGGTATTGCAGCATGCTGATAACAGTTCAGACCCTTCAGTTGAATTCGAATGGAGCAGTATTAGCTCTATCGATGTTGGTGTATCAACGACAGAGATTAAGATTGAAGCTTACGGTGTGATCAGAGGCTATGACAGCACTGGCGCTACAACTCAGGCACTTACCATGTTGCCAAGCTATCATAATTATCAAGGTCGCATTGGGCAATGGCTTAACAGAGACTTTAAGTTGGAGCTACAAAATGTGGCTGATGGCGGAGGTTTTCAATTTCTCGATATCGCGGATAACAACAGAGTTTTGTGGAGCATTGATGACGATGGCGTTGAAAAATCATCAGTTGCGGCTCTGGCTGACGTAGACATTAATGCTAACAAAGATGGTATTGTAGATGGAACAACATATGATGCCTTGGTTGGTGAAGACATGGCTTTACGTGCAGGAGATCGGCTGGTTTCTGCTGATGGCAAGCATAAAGTTGTCATAGAGCATGGGTTCATTAAAAGATATGAGCTGGATAAGACACGTCACGGACTGGAATGGCAAAGCCAAATGGACGGAAATACTGAGCTTCAAATTTTCAATAACGGGAACCTTGAAACTCAGACGGGACATTCAAACAGCTGGGGCAAAGATGTTGATAGACCGTTCACGGTTGCTTTTCGCAAAACAGATAATGACGGCAATATTAATGAGGTGAATGGCGGGTATAAAATGGTCATCATTGATGAGGAACAAGGCGGCGAAATCATCTGGTATGAAACACGGACACACCATGATGATAAACATCGTCTTGTTGGTAAGGTAAAATCCGCACCTGAGCCAAATTGGGATATCCCAGAAGACAATTTAAGTGATATGGGGAAATTCCTTAGTTATGGCGAAACCATGAAAGCAGGTGATTATTTGCGAAACGGGAACTACCGCCTGGTTTTACGCCCAGACGAACGGCTTGTGCTGTATTATGACGACCCAGAACGACCAGGTGTGCCACAAGCTATAAAAAATCACAGTGGACATCATGGATACGGCAGCAGTGTCGAAGGCGGTTTTATATACAATCCCTTCGTGAACACGCAAACCCCGCATGCAACGCTTCAGATCGAAGATTATGGGTCATTTTGGATTTCTGGTCCAACTGCCTATGGTATGGATACCTATTCATGGGATAGCGGTACCGGATATCATGACGCCAACCGTGACAGTTTTACTATGTATCTGGATGTCGAAACCGACGATGAAGGCAATGAGCATGCAGACGTGCTATTTTATGACAGCCGCGATTCAATCTCAAAACCATTATGGACGTACACTCAGGGTAAAATTGCAAATGCACACTCCAATGATAAGATTAAAGATATTGAGAACACGAGAAAAGCTTATGAAAATGATCCAACTGTGCTTTATATAACAGGCATCGTGTCTGCCGCATTAGCAACGTCTTTGGCAGCAGCGATCGCGGCAAGTAGCACTTCTGGTGGTGGCATGCAAGGGGGGGCGCCGGTTAATCCTGAAGATTTTGATGGTATTATGAGTGATGCAGAAGAAGCAGCACGGCAAGAAGCTGCTCAAGCTCTAGCAGACTTAGCTCAACAAGGAGTAACAGAGCCCACACCAGAAGAACTCGATGAGATAATGAATGATGCCTCTAGTGCCGCAGAAGAGCGTTTGGAGGAATCTTCTTCTGAAGTGGGAGATCCAGAAGATGCAGAGATACTTGAAGAAACTGCTGGGGATCTTCCAGAAAATATTACCTATGAAAATTTAACAACGCAATTAGCAGACAGAGGACCAGAGCATCAAAAATGGCTTTTGGAGAGTATGAGAACCACTCTTGAACAGCGATACTTTCCAGCTTACTCACCCCTAAGTAATGAATTATCATTTGAGGAATTTGCAGACGTTGCGGATGAGGTTATCACCCAATCAGCACAAAAATATTTCGATACTCTTAACGAAGAGCTTGCACTTGTTGAGAGTTCAGATTGGGATCCCATAAATGCAACTGACTTACAACTTGAATTGAATGAGATTAATGAGCTTGCACATCAAGCAACAACAACCGCTGATGAATATTTTGATTATACAGTTAATGCTATTGATAATATCATTAATAAATCTATTGAAACGGATGTTGGCACTGCTTCTGGTGCATTCTACCCAGAAATAACTGGGAAAGAAATAACAGGATTATATAATCAAATATTAGAAAATTTGTTTATTCCACAACCTTAGATAAATAAAAAAAGGCTATAAAATACTCTTATTGTCAAAACTGAAACAAACAATTGGCTGGGGCGATAGGAGTCGAACCTATAGTCTTCGGCACCAAAAGCCGCTGCCTTACCATTTGGCCACGCCCCAACAAAAGAAGTGATCAGATACCATGAGTTGTCTAGGCTTGCAAGAAGTTTGTGGATGGCATTTAGATTGCTGGCAGCATTCAGAAAAACAATTTATGAGTAAAAAAAAGTGGGTTTTAAACACCAAACATGCCACTGTCATTCCAGCGAAAGCTGGAATCTAAAAAAACATAGTGAGATCCCAGCTTTCGCTGGGATGACAGAAAATTTCGCTGGAATGACGTATAGTTTTTTCTTATCCATTCTTGAGCCTATTAAAAATCAAGATCGGAATAAACACTGGCCGGGAAAATCCCAGGCACCTTCTCAGACAAAAACGTACGAAAAGACGGTCTGGATTTCACACGCGCATACCAATTTTTGGCAAGCATAAAGTCTTCCCACGGAACATCACCAAAGTAATCAATCACGGACAGGTGAGCTGCTGCCGACAAATCTGCATAGCTCATTTCTGGACCGGCGAGCCAATTGCGCCTTTCAAACAAATATCCAATGTAACGCAAATGATAGCGTAAATTCTGTTTCGCGATACGGACAATGGCTGGCTCTGGCCCGCTTGCGGTTTCTTTAAACCGAGAATAAAGCTTTTCCTCCAGCAAATAAGCACTGACTTCTGAATGAAATTTGTTGTGAAACCAATCCACCAACCGCCGAGCCTCCGCGCGCAAATGTGGTGTGTTCAGAAAAAAGGCAAAATGCTCATTGCCACCAAGATCCGAAACAGCAACTTCTGATAGATACTCCGAAATCGCGTAATATCCACAAATGGTGATTTCATCATCAATTACCAAAACGGGTAATGTTCCGGCTGGATTAACCTCAAGAAACTCTTGTCGCCATTCCCAGGGTTTTTCTTCCACACATTCTATTGTTATCCCCAGCTCAGCACAACATAGGCGTATCGATCTTGAAAACGGGCATAGAGGATATTGAATAAGTGTGAGTAGCAAAGTCTAACCTTTATTTTATGATTTTGTTTGGTAACTGTATTGAGGTATAGAGACTCAAAACACGTTCAACAAGACCAAAATATTGAGGGATATATGGATCTCATCCAAATCATCGTGCTTGCGATTGTGCAAGGCATAACCGAGTTTTTGCCAATTTCATCATCTGGACACCTTATCCTGTTGCCAGAAGTCACAGGCTGGGCAGACCAAGGCCTGGTGACAGATGTAATGGTGCACGTGGGGTCCTTGTTTGCCATTATTGTTTATTTCTGGCGAGATGTGTTGCGCTTGATCGGCGGCGGTTTTCAGCTTCTGATGTTTAAATGGACCGATGCCTCACGCCTTGCCGCTTATATTTTGCTTGCAACCATCCCAGCGCTTGCTTTTGGACTGTTTCTAAAAATGACAGGTTTTCTGGATATGGTGCGTCAAGACCAAAATCTTAAACTTCAAGTGGTTGCGTGGACCGCAATTGTATATGGCATCTTACTTTATGTTGCAGATCGTTATGGGCTTCGAATCAACAGATTAGAAAACATGCGCATGTCCCCTGCCCTGATTATTGGCTTTGCGCAAGCCCTTGCCCTTATTCCTGGGACAAGCCGCTCTGGCATAACCATTACAGCTGCCAGAGCCTTGGGATACGAAAGATCAGAAGCTGCACGGTTTTCATTTTTGCTCGGCATTCCGGCTATTGCAGCGGCTGGTTTAATTACATATATAGAGTTTCTATCAGTTGGAGAGCCAATGCCAAAAGAGGCGCTCTATGCTGCCGGCTTAACATTTTTCTCCGCGCTTGGTGCAATTGCTTTTCTTATGGCGATGGTTAAACGGATGAGTTTCCTCCCATTTGTGCTTTACCGACTTGCGCTGGGAGTGGTCTTGTTAATATTTGCGTATTCCTAAAAAATTAATGTGGCTGTTGTATTCACAAAGTACATCGCATTAAGAAAAGAAAAACAATAAGCAATAGAAGGTGGCGCATGCCCTCATTTCAAGGGAAGTATATTCTTCTCGCATTCATTTTTGTTACGTATTTTTCTATAGCTCTTGAGCCAACATTTGCGCAGGAAAAATATAATGTTTTCGAGCAAAAAATTGAAGAATACTCCGAACGCTTTAACAGCCTTGAGCAAGCGGTATCTCGCCAAAAGCTCGATGACAGTGGCCTTGCTGAAACGCAAAACGAAAATGAAGCACTCCAAGCCGAAGTCAGGCAATACCAAACTGATATTGCGCCAGCTTTAGAAGATATCAAAACACAAGTTGATCGCCTGGGACCAGCACCTAAAGACAAAGATGAGACAGAACCAGCAACTGTAGCGACCGAACGTGTTCAACTGCAAAAAAAACTTGGTATTCTTGATGCAGGAGATAAAAAAGCCGCCTTGTTGCTTACGCAAATGCAACAATTGCAACAACAGGTCCAGGACCTTAGACTTGCAATTTTTACGAGAGAGATCTTTCGCAGGTATCAAAGCCCATTAAATCTCAATGTGTGGACAAGATTTCAAGAGGATATCAGCGTTAGTCGTGAGCGCTTTCAGGTTATTCTTCAAGACTTGAATTCTATATCGATCTCAACATTGCAATTCATTAGTTTTATCCTGTTTGCTTTGGTGGTATGGGGTGGGTTGTATGCGATTTCGCTCCGCTTTGTAACAGTGCTTCGAGCACCTCCCCAAAACACAGATGAATTTTCATTTTTCCACCGGGCAACTGGGGCCGCACTTGTCACAATTGTAAGGCTTGTGCCTGCTGCTACAGCCTTGGGAATACTCTATCTCGGCGCGTCAACACTTGACTTCTTTGGTCCGCAATTCAAACCCCTCATACAGACTATCTTTTTTGCTGTGTTTATTTTTGTAACAGTGTCTGTGTTATCACAGACTTTGCTTGCGATTCGAAATCCAATATGGCGGCTTTATCCTCTCTCAGACTATGCGGCGAAATCTCTAAATATTCTTATTCAGGCAATTGCATTTGTTTTTGCGATTAATATATCCTGGTTAGAACTGAGCAATACCATTAATGCGCCACTTTCTTTGACGGTGAGTCAAAGCTTCATAGCTAGCATCATTTTTGCTGTTCTATTGCTTGCGATCACATCTATTCGTCTTAGAAGAGACCAAAATGACTTCCACAGTCATAAAGTGCTGTCTTTTCTCTGGCCGATATGGTTGAAAGTTCCTCTTGGCGTGCTAGCTTTCACCATTATTATATCCGCAACATTTGGTTATATTCCACTTGCCGGTTTTCTAGCCTCGCAGATTGTGGTTTCTGGCGCAACGCTTGCTATGGCTATTCTGTTTCACATTGCAATTAATGAATTTTCTTCTGAACTCCAAAAACAACATTCAAGTTTGAGCCTATGGTTTCAAAGGATTTTTCATCTGGATGGTATTCGGCTTAAGCAAATTTCGTTTCTTATTGGAACGCTATTAAATATTCTCCTGCTAACGTTACTCATCCCTTTACTGTTGCTTGAATGGGGGTTTTCTTGGAATGACATTCAGAGTTGGCTGAATATCGCTATTTTTGGTGTTCAAGTTGGTTCAGTTAATTTATCCTTATCCAGTTTATTCATAGCACTTTGCGTTTTTATTATCGGGATATTGCTCACACGCTTCTTACAAGGCTGGCTGGACGCTGGGCCATTAATGGCCAATATGCAAAACGGGGTTGCTAATTCTGTTCGCACAGGCATTGGTTATGTCGGTTTCATCATATCGTTATTGTTGGCAATTTCATACATTGGTTTTGACTTTACCAATGTCGCAATTGTTGCTGGTGCTCTTTCGGTTGGCATAGGTTTTGGACTGCAAAGTATTGTCAGTAATTTTGTCAGTGGCGTTATCCTTCTTGTGGAACGCCCTGTTAAAGTTGGAGATTGGGTCATCGTTGGCGACCAACAGGGTATTGTCCGCAAGATTAGTGTGCGCTCTACCGAGGTTGAAACTTTTGATCGTTCAAGCGTGATTATCCCAAATTCAGAACTCATCACCAATCAGGTGACCAACTGGACTCACGGCAATTCCATAGGTCGTATTATCATTAATATTGGCGTGTCTTACGATTCAGATGCTCAGCAAGTGTATGATATTCTGATGGATATTGGCAAATCTCATCCAAAGAGCTTACAATACCCAGAGCCTCTTGTGGTGTTTGAAGAATTTGGGGCCAGCTCGCTAGATTTCACGCTGCGCGTTTACATTGCTGATATTCGCAGCTCGTTAAGCGTGCGCACCCAACTTCGCATGGCAATCCTCAAAGCCTTCCGTGAGAAGGATATTGAAATCCCATTCCCACAACGTGATTTGAATATTAAATCACCGGCAAATGTGAATGTGCAAATTGATGGGAAGTGAGGAGATATGAGCTTTCATGCCCTCCCCTCAAGTGTAATTTCAAACCCGATTATAAACGTCATCAATCCGCACAATATCATCCTCGCCGAGGTAAGAACCGCTTTGTACTTCTATGAGCTTAAGCTTTGTTTTTCCAGGGTTGGTTAGACGGTGCGTTTCACCAAGGGGAATGTAGGTTGATTGGTTTTCAGAAATCATGAAAACATCTTCGCCTCTGGTGACTTCGGCAGTGCCTTCTACCACAACCCAATGCTCAGCCCGGTGGTGGTGGTATTGCAAGGATAAAGACGCACCAGGGTACACACAAATCTCTTTGACTTGATACCTATCGCCAAGCGCAAGGGTGTTGTAACTGCCCCAAGGGCGATACACTTCTTTGTGCGAATAATATTCCTCCCGGCCGGTTGCTTTCAACTCTTCTACAATATTTTTAACTTTTTGTGAGTGCTCCCGGTCCATCACTAGAATGGCATCTTCTGTCGCAATGACAACAACATTATCAAGCCCCACAACCGCCGTTAATACATGACTTTGAATGTAAGACCCTTGGGTATCAAGGGTAATCACCTCGCCTTGTTTGACATTGCCATCCTCTGTTTTTTGACTTTCCTGCCAGATTGAATCCCATGATCCAATGTCACTCCAATCAAAATCAGCGCTCACAACAGCCGCGTGTTTTGTTTTTTCCATGATGGCGTAATCAATGGAAATATTTGGACAGGCTTTAAAGGCGGTTTCATC
This sequence comes from Pseudomonadota bacterium, assembly GCA_039033475.1. Lineage (GTDB taxonomy): Bacteria > Pseudomonadota > Alphaproteobacteria > Rhizobiales > CBDHHC01 > JBCCCO01. Next base: position 19,985 of record JBCCCO010000035.1, read on the forward strand.
TAGACGTATGAAGCCTTGGGATGAATCCTGCTGGGCTTTTGTAAATGCTGTTTCTGAAGCTTTGGCAACTTCCGGTGCGAGGTATTTTGTTTCCTCCAGAAAAAATTCCGGTGCAAACAAGAACATGCCACTGTTCCATAAGTAGCCACCACTATTGACATAAACCTGGGCAGTATCCTTATTCGGCTTTTCAACAAACTGCTCAACCTCGTAACATTGTTCAATATTTTCCAGTGACTTAGCGCACTTAATATAGCCATAACCCGTTTCGGGATGGCTTGGCTTAATACCAAAAGTCATTAGCTTTTCTGATTGTGCAACGCTGGCAGCTTTCTCAATTGCGCCGTGAAATGCCATGTGGTCTTTGATTAAATGATCAGATGGCACCAACATAATGAGCGGCGGCTGTTCAGGCCATTTTTGTTTGGCAAACAAGGCGGCAATGACAGCTGCGGGCGCGGTGTTGCGGCCAAAGGGTTCAAGAATAATACCGCTACGTTCCAGATTGTTTTTCTTAAGCAAAGATGATACCAGGAACCTATGGTCTTCATTGCATATAATGAGAGGAGGCAAAAAAGTATCTGATTGAAACCGTTGTGCCGTATCAATAACAAGCGGATGTTGGGTCCCAAGGGGGATAAGCTGTTTTGGATAAAGCTGCCTTGAAATTGGCCATAAGCGACTTCCACTGCCACCACACAACAAGACAGGCAAAATGTTTTGCTGACTTACCATTTGTCTATGAACTCCTGCAACGTGAATACATGAATATAAATCAATATCCTAAATCTTACTTGGTAAGTTAGATTATAAACTCAAAATATAAAGTTTAATTTTACCTAAAAGTTGATTATACACAGTGTTTTCCAGATAATCTGTTGAGAAAATCTTGTTCATTGCTTTATATCACTCATACAAAATTGATTTAAGCAAGAGTGATCTAACTTATCTCCTACCCCGTTATTGCTACTTTAAAATAATAATAAAAAAGTCTGCTATTTATGAATTATGATTTACATCCTTCCACACAGGAGTCTTTCAAAAGAATTGCCGTTATCGGCTCTGGAATTTCTGGGTTAGGAGCAGCATATTTGTTCTCACAATCATCTCATGTCACGCTTTTTGAGGCGGACAATCGATTGGGCGGACATGCGCGAACATTAATAGCAGGGAGATGAACAATTCCCGGTTGATACTGGCTTCATTGTCTTTAACTATGAAAACTACCCCCATCTCACCAGTCTTTTTGACAAACTGGATGTACCCATCAAAAAAAGTGATATGTCCTTTGGCGCGAGTATAAACGATGGTGAAATTGAATACGGCTTGCAAACACTAAGTGCTCTTTTCGCAGATAAAAAAAACCTGATGAAACCTGGCTTCTGGAAGATGATTGCAGACATTTTCCGGTTTAATGCGAAGGCCCTAGAGGCCAGCCGAAATGCACAGCTTACACTTGGTGATTTGTTGGATGAACTGAAAATGGGGACTTGGTTTCGAGACTATTTTTTGCTTCCGCTTTCAGGCGCAATTTGGAGCACTTGCACCACAAAAATGCTCGACTTTCCAGCTGAAACACTTCTCACATTTTTCCGCAATCACGGACTTCTCTCCACTACGGGCCAATATCAATGGTGGACGGTTGATGGTGGCTCAAGAGAATATGTTCAGCGCTTGGAGCGCGCGATTCAAAGCAATGGCGCAACCATTCGAACCAATGCCGCTGTGAGCAATGTCAAACGTGAAGGAAATGGAGCTTACGTTAAAACACAGCATGGAGAGGCAGAGTATTTCGATACCGTTATTTTCGCCTGTCATTCTGATCAAGCTTTGAGTATTCTTGCCGATCCGACACCAGACGAACGCCGCACTTTGGGTGCGTTAAAGTATAAAGCCAATCGCGTTGTATTGCATGATGATGTTAACCATATGCCAAAGCGCAAAACCTGTTGGGCAAGCTGGGTTTACCTAACACGTAAAAATGCACAAAACTCTAATATTTCTATTTCGTATTGGATGAACAGATTGCAATCCATTCCAGAGACGACACCATTGTTTGTTACATTAAACCCGATCAAATCCATCCGCGAAGAGGCTATATTTGATGAAACAACGCTTTATCATCCTCAATTTGACAGAGCAGCTATTCGTGCGCAAAAAGAGCTAAAAACAATACAAGGATTAAATTCAACGTTTTATTGCGGAGCCTACACGCGTTACGGTTTCCATGAGGATGGGCTACTAAGTGCCGTTCAAGCCTTTGAAGCACTTAATAAAACACCGGCTCTGGTCTAGCGCAATGTCCCGACCGAAACATCATATCGTAAAGGCAACAACCTATCATGCCAGATATGGTAAAACACAAAACGCATTTCGCTATGGAGTGAATTATGTTCTGCTTCAGATGATAGATGACAGACCGTATTCTTGCCGCACATTCTCACGCAACCGTTGGAATATAACCGCATTTTATGACAAAGATCATGGCAAAGGCAACAATGACAGCCTGGAATGGGCTCTTGGTGTTGCAGATCGCTATAATATTGACCGTACAAAAGCAAGTCAGGTGTGGTTATTAACCCAACCGCGCACACTTGGATATATTTTTAATCCTGTAAGTTTTTGGTTTTTTACAGATCCTGACAATGCTTTGTATGCTGTGATTGCTGAGGTTAATAATACATTTGGCGACAGACACTCATACATATGTTTCCATGATGATCAGCGTCCCATAACCTCTGAAGATAACCTGAAAGCTCAAAAAGTATTTCATGTCTCGCCTTATCAAATAATCGAAGGTGAATACATTTTTCGTTTTAACTTTAATATCAAAAATATTGGCGTATGGATTGATTATAAAAGAGAAAATGGCGGTGTATATACAACCTTAACAGGTAACTGTATTGCCATGACAGACCTAAATGTGCTTAAAATGCTCCTACGTTATCCTTTAGGTGCCTTGCGTGTTATCGCTTTGATTTACTGGCAGGCTATAAAACTGGCGTTTAAAGGTGCGCAATACCAAACCCGGCCAGAACCACCGCCTGATGAGGTATCACGATGAATAGACATACTATGAAACGCAAATCACTGCCCATTGTTGCTAAAAAACTTTTCCAAGCCCTGGAACAAATTGAGTATGGCAAACTTAATCTTACCGGCCCCAATGGTGAAAAATTCGTATTTGGGTGCGGTGAGCCAGAAGTCGAATTTAAATTTAGAGATTGGGGTGTCTTTAACGCGCTAGCTGCCAGGGGTGATATTGGCCTCGGAGAAACATATGTTGCAGGACTGTGGGACTGTTCAAGCATTGATTTGCTCACACAAATTGCATTTAAAAATGAAGCGGTTTTTGAAAAGAATATTAATGGGTCATTTTTAAACCGGCTCTACCTCGTCCTTACCAATAATTTTGTACGTCGTAATAATCGTAAAGGCAGCCGCGTAAATATAAAAAGCCATTATGATGTTGGAAATGAATTTTACCGGCTCTGGCTTGATAAAAGCATGACATATTCAAGTGCCTTATATAGCAGCGCTGAGGGGGATGACACGTCAGATCTGGAACAAGCCCAATACCAAAAATATGAACGCTTGCTCAATATTACCAAAGACAGCGGAAACAAATTACTGGAAATTGGATGTGGCTGGGGCGGTTTTGCAGAACAAGCCATTGCAGCAGATCGAGATCTAACGGCCGTTACAATTTCTGAAGCGCAACAGCACTATACTCAAAAACGCTTGGGACCGAAAGCCGATATTCGTTTGCAGGATTATCGGGATATAACAGGAAAGTTTGACTCTATTATTTCAATTGAAATGATTGAAGCTGTTGGCGAAAAATACTGGCCGACATACTTTAAAAAATTAAAAGAGTGCTTGGCGGAAGGTGGCCGCTCAGTCATACAAGCTATTATTGTTGAAGATGATCACTTCCCAAACTACAGACGCAGATCAGACTATATTAGACACTACACCTTTCCTGGTGGAATGTTGCTATGTCCAAGCAAGATTACGCAAACTGCTAAAAAAGTTGGTCTTTCCAGTGAAAACTTATATCGTTTTGGACAAGACTATGCCAAAACTCTGCGTGAATGGCTAAAGCGGTTTGGTGAAGCAGAAGAAGATATTCGTAAACTTGGCTATTCTGAAGAGTTTATTAGAAGCTGGGAGTTTTATCTTCAAGTATGTGCCGCTGCGTTTACAACCGGTCGAACAGACGTAGTTCATTTTGAATTAAAGCATGCATGAGATGCAATTCAAACTTCGCTTTAGAGCCCGCGAATGTTTGCAGAGCTAATATTAACAAGCTCTGCAACTTTTCTTAAAATCTGTGATTTATTCCAAATTTAACACTGTGAATTTCATGTTGATGTGTGAAGACATCACCGTCAGTATTGGTGCTATCATCATCTTCAAAATCCATGAATAGGTATTCAACTTTGAAAGTCCATACCTGCTCAAAAGCATGTTCTAAGCCTGCACCAATTGCATACCCAACACGAACATCGTCACTTCTTGTAAAATCTGAAGCATCAATAACTCCAGCCTCCACATCACTTGCTTCTGTTTCAATATCGGCTAAAGCAAGACCACCTTTAAAATAAATCAAGTATTTATCAGCCGCATACCCAAGTCGGCCGGCAACAACACCATAGTACCGATAACTTGTATCTGCAAAATTTTCAGCTAAGGTTTTGTCATCAGCGGCCATATATCCAGCTTCCGTTTCGAAACCTAGAACAAGATTATTATCCTGCAAGTTATAACCGATTTGAAAACCACCAGAAAAACCTTCTGGATCTAATGAAAGGCTGGTTGCTGCACCATCGTCAAAACCATCACCATTGCCTTGTGCTGTCTTATTTTCTGAAGTTGAATCACCAAAAGCATACCCGCCGTGAACTCCGAGATAGAGCCCTGTCCAGGGGTATGAAAAGTTGTCAGCTGGTTGATCCGTGTAGGCTCGACGCGGATAAGGATCATAAAGATCTGCCGCGCGAGAAATATGTGCATCGCTGATAACAACGATGACGGCTAGTATAATAAAAATAAATTTCAACTCTCGCACTTATAAACACTCCAAAGCTACAAGAAACAAATAAACGAAACGCATTACAAATACTTTTTCTCTAAATTCAATTTCATAATATTTAAAAAATAAGTATTATCATTAAAAAAATTAATAAATGAGAGCGATATAAA
>JBCCCO010000036.1:0-24865 GCA_039033475.1 Pseudomonadota bacterium
AAAGCCTGCAGCTAAGAAAACAACACGCGCAACAACTGCTCGTAAAACAACAGCAGCGAAAAAAACCACTGCTAAAAAGAGCACTGCTAAGAAGACAACAGCTAAAAAAACCACTGCAGCTAAAAAGCCAACTGCACGGAAAACTGCTGCTAAGAAGACCACAACTGCACGCAAAACAGCAACTGCTAAAAAGCCTGCAGCTAAGAAAACAACGCGTGCAACTACCGCTCGTAAAACAACAGCAGCGAAAAAAACCACTGCTAAGAAAGCAACAACTGCGCGCAAGACATCTACTGCAAGAAAAACAACACGAGCAACAACTGCACGGAAAACAACATCACCGCGCAAAACAACTGCTCGCAAAACAACAACTGCAAGAAAAACAACAGCACGGAGAACTGCCGCTAAGTCTGCTTAGGACAAGCAGGGCAGCTTTCTGCTCTCGCTTGGGGTTTAGCTATCACGAATGTGATAGGTATATAATTGAGATCGCGTAATAAAGATCAACCCTAATAAAGCGAGGCATGTCATGAAGACACGCTTAAAAGTATCAAGAGTTAGCTTCTGAGCATATTTGTAAATTTTCTATCAAATATGCCAGAAGCTCTTTTTTGCGACAAATCCCATAAATAACGCCGCAGTTCACAAATTAATTAAAGACCAATAAGCGTGGCCCGCCGCGTATTACGCTCAAGCAGGCATCAGCCAAAATGATTTATTAAGAAAAAGCTATTCTGCCTTTTCTTGATCCAGCTTAGCAAACACCTCATGAACATCAGGCGCATCATCCTCTGTGTCAGACTTACGATCTTTATAATCATCATCAGAAAAAACATCCGCCGTATCGATTTCATCTGCAGATTTTTCCAAATCAGCAAGATTATCTCGAATATCACGCGCGTTAACCGCTTTTGTATCAACAATAGTTTCAGCTGTTGGCAACAAGGTTCCAGCTTTTTCATCTTGCGTTGGATCCGCTTGTCTTTCTTTCTCAGCCCGTTCAGCAGCTCGCTGCACCTCACGATCCAGATCCATTTGTGAACATAGTCCCAAAGTTACAGGATCCATCGGCTGTAAACTCGAAGAGTTCCAGTGTGTCCGCTCACGGATAGATTGGATTGTCGGCTTTGTTGTGCCCACAAGCCGAATAACCTGGGCATCTTTCAAATCCGTATGATGGCGCAACAACCAAAGAATGGCATTTGGCCGATCTTGCCTGCGCGAAACCGGAGTGTATTTTGGCTTTTTCTTCGTTTTGATTTTGGGAATTTCAACCTTAGACTTCGCCATCTTCAAACGATAACCACTATCTGCCTGGCCCCGCTTAATCTCATCGCGTGTCAACTGGCCAGAAGAAATAGGGTCCATTCCCTTAATTCCACTCGCCACATCACCATCAGCAATACCTTTAACTTCAAGCACATGAAGACCACAAAATTCTGCAATTTGCTCAAACGTTAAGGCGGTATTATCTACCAACCACACAGCAGTTGCTTTCGGCATAAGAGGTGTCAATGTCATAAACTTAAATCCTGCGTTAAAATAACCTGTACTGTTGTCTATTGAGCAGAACAGAGAAAGTAATCATAAGATGTCATGGGAAAAACCAGAACCTATGACATAAGCTAAAAATCAGCTCAGATCAACCGATCTTTTAATTAGGCTCACCTTTACAAGTCGATTGTAGATCGACAAATACGAACCATAACTCACCGTAAAAACCTACAACCTGCCATAAGTGACAATCGCATTATGCCCCAGTGTCCCTTTTATGATATCTGGTACATTAATCTGCCAATCATGAAATGGGGGCCAATTCCAAAACGTAAAAACCAAGTTACAAAAGCCCACATGCGGCTCTGTCATCCAATCACGCACCATAACCTCAGCCCCACATGCCGGACAAGACATCAAAGAAAACTGCTGGCTTTTGAGATAAATATCACTTGCTTTGCCAAATTCCGACCGCAGCTTTGATAAAGCATCAAAATTTTCAACAGAAAATTCTGTACCACATATCGGACACTTCGCATATTCAAGGCCCACAATACCGTATTCATTGACCCAAGGCACGGTGTGCACATCCATCCCCCCGGTAAAAGAATAAGCCTGAGCTCCATCACCATCCTGACCTGAAGCTATATGAAACCGGGGGCCCGGCGCAAATTTACCAGAGACGTGCGTCTTGCCTAAATCTTCTGGATGAAGTGTAATAATACCTTCTTTTGCAAGACGGCTCGTCACCTCAATAGCAATCGACTTAGCCTGATCAAGAGGCGTCTCAATATCTAATATAGCTTGATACCAATCATTGATCATTTATATCCCAACCATTTTGGCCAGAGCGAGAGAATTAGAGCGATTCAACCTGAATTGAATTCAATTCAGGTTGTAAAATTGCTCGTTTTAAAAAGACTACAGCTTGTCAGATGAGGCGTAGCCAAAGTTGACACGCTGTAATAGACCTTCAAAGTGATTTTTCTATCTGTTTACGCAAACTGACATTATCTGGGATGTGGGCGTTTCAAGTCCCATTCACAAGAACAACTTTTCCCTTATTCTGCCGAGATTCCATATAATTATGAGCATCTCCAGCGTCTTTAAGAGAGAATGTTCTATCCACAACAGACTTAAGGTGACCACCCGCAAACATCGGCCAAACTTGAGTTTCAACATCTTTTGCAAGTTGCGCCTTAAACGCAAGAGACCGCGATCTTAAAGTAGACCCAGTTAAAACCAGCCTTTTTAACATCAAACGCATAAAATTCACTTCTGCAATCGATCCATTCAAGAATGCAATTTGAACGATTCGCCCGTCTTCGGCAGCACATTTAATGTTCTGATCAATATAATCCCCACCTATCATGTCAAGGATCACATCCGCACCATGCCCATTGGTAACGCTCTTGACCACATCAACAAAACTTTCCGTAAGATAATTGATGGTTTTATCCGCGCCAAGAGATTGACAAAACTCAGCCTTATCGTCCGAACTAACCGTTGTTACAACATGCGCCCCAAACGCTTTTGCAAGTTGAATTGCCGTTGACCCGATGCCACTTGCCCCGCCATGAAGCAACAACCACTCTTGAGGCTTTAATTGCCCTTTTTGAAACACATTATGCCACACCGTAAAATACGTCTCAGGAAGGCTTGCAGCCTCAACAACAGAGATATTTTCTGGCACAGGCAATGTTGTTTCCTCAGGCGTAACACAATACTGACTATAACCACCACCTGAAACCAAAGCACAGACATGATCACCAACCTTGTAACGCGATGTATTGCGTCCAGTTACAACAATCTCACCAGAGACCTCCAGACCAAGCACATGTGTTGCCAAATCAGAGAGGCCCTTAGGAGCAGGATAATGTCCTTGCCGCTGTATAATATCAGGCCTATTGACACCAGCGGCAGCAACTTTAATCAAGTATTCTCCATCTCCAGGGTAAGGAACACGGCACTCACGATAATCAAGAGCCCCACCTTTAACCTTAGGATCAACAAAAACAGCATTCATTGTGTCCGGTAAACTCATCATACTCCTGCCATGAATATCAATGTTTTTAGGCTCAAGACCTGTTGAGAAAAGCAAATCAACAAGGGTTATACTGTCACAGGAGAATTTTGATTTGAAGTTAAAAAAGCATTAAGCAAAGCTGCACAATTTCATGTTTAATCTTCTGTTTTAAAAGAAATGCAGATTTTCCAAATTAACTTAAGAGTTTATTAGTCAATCTTATTTACCTTAAAAAACATCCATAAAATTGGATATTGAGTGGCCTTAATCCACTCTATTTGACGCCTCCCTGTTAACTTTTGAGCCGCAATATTTTGCGGCTCTTTTTTTGCATACAGACCTATATGCAGGAATTTCTTGTGGATCATCTGTGAGTTACAAAGATGAAACGATCAGATATGAAGGTTGTCTCAAAAATATACTTATTTTAACCAATTTTTATCAATATGAAATGTACAGGTATTAAATATCGCCACAAATAATTTTATATGATATAATTTAATCTTGAACAGGTTTCAGTAGCGTCGAGCGAGAGTGATATGAGTGGAAGTTTTAGTCTAGAAACCCCTGAAAAGGGACAAAGTGTAACGATTCCATTTGGTGAAAAATACGCAGAATCGGAACAATTCAAAACCTTATTTCGTGAAGGCATGTCACTGGTAGAGCAAACAGCCTCCTACCTCGACGGAGAGGGTCGCACAGAGTCTAGGGAATTAAGCTCTCAAGCCTCTCTGGCATACGCAACTGAAAGCATGCGCTTGACAACAAGGCTAATGCAATTGGCCTCATGGCTCCTTATAAGAAGAGCTGTAAATGACGGTGAAATGACATCAGAGCAAGCTTGTCATGAAAAGCACAAAGTGAAATTGCAAACAACGAGCAATTTTTCTGAAAACATCACCAATGAAGACCTTCCAGAAACTTTAAAAGTATTGATTGCGGAAAGTTTCAAACTTTATAAGCGCATTGTCGCTTTAGATAAGCTGATTCATGCACCAAAAGACGAGTTGGTTGATGCAGAGGCACCTATTAATCCGCTTGCAACCCAGCTTGATCAATTACGCAGCGCATTTGAATGTGATTTCTCACGTCCCCAAGCATAAGACCAAATACCAAATACTCTAAAAACAAAAAGGATGTGGCTTCCGCCCCATCCTATTAAGAAACTGAGTTACAGTTTCCGAGAAACAACGACGATCGCTAACCGAAAAACTGCTAGCCCAAGAATCCATCGAATTTCTTTTTAAACTTGGAAACCCGTCCGCCTCTGTCAAGCAGGTGCTGATTGCCGCCAGTCCATGCCGGATGCGAATTCGGATCAATGTCGAGTTGCAACACTTCCCCTTCAGATCCGTATGTGGAATAAGTCTCAAACTCACTGCCATCTGTCATGACAACTTTAATTTTATGATAAGAAGGATGAACGTCTTTTTTCATAGCATCTGCTCTTAATAATCTTACAAAGTATACTTTTCATTCGAATTCAAAGGTCTTAGCGCAATCCTTAATTGATAGCAAGCCCATATGAAAGGATAACATTTAATAAAGGAAGCGATTAGGACGAATAGGTCCTGAGCCTAAACAAGGATGGCGTTTTTGCCGTATTCCCATAAAACAAAAAAACCTTTACACAAATAATCACATTAATTCACAAACACAAAACTTCACTCTTGAAAAAGTCTATGCTTCAAACCAGCTCACAAAATCAGCCATCAGATACATCCCATGCCTTAGCAACATTGGGACCATATTTTCTAAGATATAAAAGAATGGTAATGCTCGGCACTTTTGCCTTACTAACCTCCGCGACAGCAATGCTGAGCATTCCCGTTGGGGTCAGACACATGATTGATGAAGGCTTTATCGCCAACAACAGTCAATCAATTAATCATTATTTTCTTATTTTAATTGCCATCGGCTCTATCGTCGCCTGCGCCAGTGCGTTGCGATTTTTTTGCGTCAATTGGATTGGAGAGCGCATAGTCGCAGATTTACGCGCCCGCGTGTTCGCCCATATGACACACTTAAGCCCCGCCTTTTATGAGGAAACACACTCTGGCGAAGTGATGTCACGCCTAACCGCAGACACAACCCAAATCAAAGCATCTGTAGGCACTGCCGCATCCCAAGCCTTGCGCAATACAGTTATGCTCATTGGTGCGTTAGTCATGATGCTCTTAACCAGCACACAACTCTCTATCCTGGTCATCTTTGCCATTCCAGTCATCACTCTACCCTTAATGGCCTATGGCAGATTGATCCGGCATTTATCACGCCAAGCACAAGACACCCTTGCCGAAGCCTCAAGCTATGCCGGAGAAAACCTATCGGCCATTCGCACATTGCAAGCCTTCCGGCATGAAAAAACAGCGATCAATATTTTCACCAATGCCGTTGAACAGGCATTCAAGGCAGCCATAACCAGAACAAGAGCCAGAGCTATATTAACAGCAATTGCCATGGCATTGGTCTTCGCAAGCGTTGTCATAATTTTATGGGTCGGTGCGCAAAGTGTAATTGCCGGTGACATGTCAGGCGGTCAACTTGGCCAATTCGTTCTGTATTCTTTATTTGCGGCAGGTGCGGTGGGCGAACTCAGTGAAGTGTGGGGGGAAGTCCAACAAACCGCAGGAGCCACAGAACGCATATCAGAGTTACTGACTATCCAACCAGAGATCAACGAACCTAAAAAACCTGTAACGTTAACAAAACCCATTACAGGCGGCATTCATTTTTCCAATGTCTCATTCACTTACCCCACCCAACAAGACACACAGGCCATTCAAAATGTATCTTTTAAAATTGAGCCTGGAACAATCACAGCCCTGGTTGGCCCATCAGGTGCAGGCAAAACCACGCTGTTTTCACTACTCTTACGATTTTATGACCCAACATCTGGCAGCATTACAATTGACAATACACCCATTAGGGACATGAGCCTTCAAGAGTTGCGCAACGCCATTGCCATAGTCCCCCAAGATATCACTCTTTTTGCAGACACTATTGCACACAACATCTGTTATGGCAGCCCAAACGCGCCACAACAGGACATCGAAAACGCAGCACGCACAGCCCAAAGCCTTGAATTCATTCAAGATCTGCCAAAAGGCTTTCAAACTAAATTGGGAGAGAGAGGTATAACCTTATCAGGTGGCCAACACCAACGCATTGCAATTGCCAGAGCCGTCCTAAAAAACGCTCCCATTCTTCTTCTGGATGAAGCCACCAGCGCCCTAGATGCAGAACGCGAAGAAGACGTGCAACGCGCTTTAGAAAAAATCATGAAAAACCGAACCACTTTCGTCATAGCCCACCGTTTAGCAACGGTTAAAAAAGCAAACAATATTCTGGTCATGGATAATGGTAAGATCGTGGAAACGGGCAACCACCAAACCTTGATAGCACAAAATGGTCTCTATGCCCGACTGGCAAAATTGCAGTTTTCAGAAAATTAAGGTTTTATCTTTATGAAAAGATTTGAAACACCTAAAAAGAATATCGAACAAAAACATGACCAAAAAGTTCCAAGATCAAACCTTCAAAGTATTAACACACCTAGTAGAACCATCTTTGCGTGATATCATCCTACGCTGGTTTTCATTTTTACAACATCAACGCAAACTATCAGACAAAACCCTTGAGGCCTATGAACGTGATACACGCCAATTCTTAAGCTTTTTCAAAAGCAAATACCAAAGACAACTCACTGTAAAAGATGTAAGGCATTTAACCCAGCGCCACTATCGCGAATTTCTATCAAGGCGCCGCACCACCGGTATCTCTAGCCGCAGCTTAGCGCGCAGCTTATCAACCCTAAGGCGCTTCTATAACTATCTGGAAAAATGGGAAGGCATTGAAAATCAAAATATTCAACTTATCCGCAGCCCTAAAATACCCCACAGCATACCCAAAGCTCTCTCAATCAAAAAAACCAAAACAGCAATTAACACCTCACTGACCAACAAAAAAACAGATTGGATCATAAGCCGCGATACAGCTGTCTTAACTTTACTTTACGGCGCTGGCCTGCGTATTTCAGAAGCTTTATCGCTTAATCAAGAAGATGCCCCCCATCTACACAAAGAAACACTTATTGTTAAGGGCAAAGGCAACAAAGAGCGCCTCATTCCCATTCTCCCTATCGTGCGCCAAGCAATTGAGCAGTACCAAATTTTGTGCCCTTTTCAACTCACAGACAATGACCCACTATTCGTTGGTGTTAAAGGCGGCCGCTTAAGCCCGAGAATAATTCAGTTATTGATGGAAAAAATTAGAAGACAACTTAATTTACCAGAAACAGCAACTCCCCATGCCTTACGACATTCTTTTGCCACTCACTTACTAGGCAATGGTGCTGATCTGCGCGAAATTCAAGAACTTCTAGGTCACGCCAGCTTATCATCGACACAAATTTATACAGAAGTTGATCGCGAAAAACTTATGCGCATTTATTCTGAAGCACATCCTAGAGCAATTCAACTCAGAGTGGATTCACTCTGAGTTGAAAAATTGCTCGCTCATAATCAATCTAGAGCGTTTTCACGAATTTACATCAAGTTGACACGCTCTAGAGCACACCGCGAAAAAGTGGATACCGGTTTTGCGCAAAAAGGTGTGCGTTAACAAAAAATTAGAGAGGCTTACCTTAGAGATATAGCCAATTTCATAAAAAATGACACGATAGAGAAATTGGCTAAAGGCCGCAAGTGCTGCCCGCCGCATAGCGGCGTAAGCCTTAGTGGCGTTTGAACGCCAAAATTAATCGTTTCATTAATTTTGGGAATAGCTATAAAAAAACACACTATAAATCTTATTGATCCAACCACATGTAAAGCTGACCTTTTAAGTCATTTTTTCGAGCAGAACGATAATCAATCCCATAATCAACAATAATACTTTTAGCACCGGGAGAAATCTTTAAAGACCGTCTTGCAGAAAACGTATTGAACACTGCAATCAATTCATCCTTGCTATTTTTACGAGCCGATACACGCCCCCAAACACAATTTTTAGGGGTGCATTTGTGAAACGCCCGTACAGTCCAGGTTTCATTCTGCGCAGATTTACCACGTGAGACATACCCACCATGATCGCGCTCTTCACAAGTGTGCATAATCTCAATACGTCTAGGCATCTCTTTACCGGCATTTGGGTTGCTCCAAACTCCAGCCAATTCAGAGCCCGAGCACGCAGCATGAACACCCGAAGACATAGCTAAAAATGCAAAGAAAAATATAATCTGAAACAGAATGTATCTCACCACAACTCCATCAAGGCAACCTTATGGTAAAAAAGCCAAAGCTTTAGACAATTTCATAAATAACGATATGATAGAGAAATTGGCTAAAGGCCAGAAACATAGCCCGGCATATCCCGCTCAACCAAAATACCCGCTGATAACACTCTCATAGAGAGGCAGAAGGCTTAGAGCGATTCAACCTGAATTGAATTCAATTCAGGTTGTAAAATTGCTCGTTTTTAAAAGACTACAGCTTGTCAGATGAGGCGTAGCCGAAATTGACATGCTATAGTGAAGCTTGAACACCAAGAACAATCGTACCATTAATCTTGGTAATAACTATACTTGTGAAGTGTAGAATAGAATTCTAAAAAAGATATAAAGCCACAACGTAAAAACATATCCTTACAAATAAGGATACGTTAATTTGTGACCCGAGATATACTTAATCCGAGATCGAAACTCTTAGTGTCTGAGGATCCCCGGAACTGGCATTGTCATTATCAAACACCACAACATCAAAAAAAGCATCATTGAGAGGCGAACCATCATGAACAAACATAACCTGTCCGGACTCGATGTCTGCCTGTGTAAATTTCTCCACGGCCATCGCAGGAGAGCCCGCCAAAGCAACAAAACCACGAACGGGATTAGAGACCTTAAAAGTCAGCTCGTCCGCACTATCATCAGGATCAATTGCAGTTAAATCAGCTGTTTTAATTTTAACAGACTCTCCCCTTTTAACTTCCAAATGAAAATCCCCATCGAGCTCAGGCGGAACATTTTTCAATGTTGCTTCCAATTCGGCACCGGACTGTAATGACAACTGTCCATACTTCACGTCACCACTCACACTACCGGACTCTTTGATATCAATCAGGTTCTTTATGAAAATATGCCCTTGCATGGTTCCATAAACCTCAGCTTGCTCAGCTTTGACATCACCATAAACCTGCCCGCCTTCATGAATAACAACGGTCCCAGCCTCAAGTTCTCCTTCAAGAGAACCTGCAACTTCCAACCGCTTACAATCCTGCACCTTTCCAGTGACACGTGTGTCAGATGCAATCCATAAAACGCCGCTACCAATACTCATAAGTCTTCCCAATCCTTAGCACACGAGAAGTATTTGTGAATTAATTGAATGTTATTCTATATAAGCCACAACGAAAAATTTTAAATAAGACATTTTACAATAATAAAAGTAATACTATCAACTTTTCAGTCTCTAGTTTTTTCACGTCTAAAACTTAATGTCAATCAAACTCCAGTCCATTAATAAAGTTCAACTCGACATAATTAAGGTTTTAGTTAATAGCAAACCATGCATTCATGCAGTTAACATAAACCAACCACATTTTAACCATCGTTACGAACAATTCTCTTATTGTATGATCTAGGTGTGAGATCAATGACAGCGGGACCCTTAAATTCTGACGCCCATAACATTTCTGCAAACTGTAAACCTGGCCGAAATTGTAGCCGTATCATCCGTGTTGGTTCACCAATCAAGTTTTCAACGCTCTTATAATCGGGTTCTTCCATCTTCACCAAAGCAACATCATCGCTCACCGAAATATCCCCCATAAAGGGAAGGATAGGGAAGGGCTGATAACTTAACTCATCTGGGTGTTCATCTTCATAAGAAGGCGCACGAACCCATCGATTATCTTTTTCAGAAGGATAAGAAGCCGTTTGATAAACAACTTTATTTTGAGAAGCAGGCGGTTTTTCCCAGGAAGAATAATCTTGCTGCACCGTCTTAGAAACCTTAGGCCCAAGAGAAGCAACCTGACGCGGTGGTAAACGTTTTAGTGATGGCTTTTTCTCTTTTTTCAGTTTTGGAGCCTGAGCAATACGTTTGGCCTGCGCCTTAGGCTGCGATGTTTTCCCCTTCGCAACCGATTGAGGTTTTGCAAGTTTATCTTTATCAAGAGGCATGGGTGCCGTTAAATTAGCCAACTGCGTGCGAGCAACCGGTTCCGCATCACGATTTTGATTATGGACAAGCCGGATCATCTTTTTCTTGCGCGTATTCAGCTTAGCCATAGCAATACGATAATCGGCCTTTGTAAGCGGTTTACCATCCCGCGGAACATGTTTGGATCGCCCATTGGGGAACAACGCAGCAAGCTCAACTCTTGGCATCCTTGGCCAGTGGCGCACACGTCCTGTATCAAGATGTACAAACGGCAAAGCAGACGTTGGATAATAACCAACACCGCCACGTTCACGAATAACAGCTGAATAGCGCAAGCGTCGAATAGAAACATCTGGAAAGTGAACATCCGCAGCTTGCCCAAGGATATGCTTACTACGCCTTGCCTGACCACCACGTGTTTTACGTAACATCCGATTGGTTTTTTGAGAACGGAACCCAGAAATTAGATAAATTGGTTTCTTCGACCCAACCTCTGCATGCACCTCCCACATCAAATCAATGAGCTTAGGGTCAATTTTAATCACCTTATTTCTGCGCCAATCCCGCATGATATGATTAATTTTCGCCATAGCTTTAGGAATATAAGCCCCATCCTTTTTATACAAAACCTTTATTTTTTGTTTTGTATGAATGTTATAAATCGAAATGACGCGATGGTTTTTATTCAAACCAAAAGACGTATGGCCACCACTTAAGGCAAACGTACAAAAACCGCATATAAACAATATAATGATTTTACGAAAGGGTCTAACGAAGGCAAATAGCTGAAAGAAATAGAGAAGGTTCTGATACGACGGCACGTAACGCAATAAAACAGATAGGGTTTTAACAAAGAACAACACACGCTGCATACACTCAACCCAATTGCCACCACTTATAAGCCCAGTATGCATTTAAACAACCGTTGAGCCAAATGATCTTAAAAACAAATTAAGAACTCTCAAGTGCGTCGAATAACAAACCAAATTTAAAATTCTGATCTGACAATCTTCATCTTTATGAAATCAACCCCGACCCCTACGCTAAGCGAAGCAGACTTTGAATTCATAATGTAGCACAAAAGTACTGGTTAACTTATTAATATTTAAAACATAACGATATTATTCTTAAAGCGTACGAACAAGAGCTTATATGACATTTCTTGAAGTTCAAATACCCCTTTTTTTTATATTTTGGTTAAAATTGATTAATTTTTTACTAAGCCTCAAATATGGAAAAAAAATGGCACTCGCGTGTCATCGCAAAAGCGCCAAAATAACCTGTTAGAATACGAAAATGGTACGCCTGTTTTTACAAAAAGCCCGTCTTAGAAATCAACAGGCTTAGAAATCAAATGGATTAAAGTCAGGTTCATCCCACTGGCTCTGACTGCGGGCTTCTCTTCTAAAAAAACCTCTTCTAAAGAAGCCTCTATCCTCATCATAGCGGCGGCGAGAAGAACGAGAAATCTCTCGCTCCTGGGATGCAACGCGTCGTGCAACCGGATCAATCGGATCTCGGGGAACAGGACGACCTTCAAGTTTCGCAATAACACGAGCATCATGTTTATAAATATCATTAAAATATTTCACATCACCCGTTGCAGGATCAACCGAAGCTGTAAAATAAGTGAGATAAACTGGAACTTTTTTCTTAAGACGAACATGCTGATTTTCTCCAGTGGCAATCGCTGCATCAAGACGAGATTTTGTCCAACCCTGTCTGGACAACAAAATCTCTGCAAATTTCCGAGGATTGCGAACGCGAACACATCCATGGCTATAGGCGCGCACAGGTTTCTTAAACAGATGTTTTGTTGGGGTATCGTGCATATAAACGGCATGCTTATTAGGGAACAAAAATTTAACAACGCCAAGAACATTTCTCGGCCCAGGAGGTTGCCGGAATGAAAGGTCAGCAGGCCGCACATTATACCAATCAACATCGTAAGGATCTAAAGCACGTCCACTTGCATTTCTGACCTGGAAACTATGTTTGGAAATAAAGGATTCATTACGCCGCGCCCCTGGCAATATCTCATTTTTAATAATGGAACGAGGAGGATACCAATATGGGTTTAAAACAACGGTTTCCATATAGTCATTAAAGATTGGTGTTTGATTGGTAATTTTACCCGAAATAACACGCTCAGAGTGAATGCTCTTACCATTTTGATAAATACTAAACTTAAATTCTGGAATATTTGAACGAATATGAAACGCACCAAAGTCATCTGGCAACCAACGCCACCGCTCCATATTTGCAATAATCGTTTTCACTTTATCCTTAGGCTTACCATTCATCACATGACGTGTATTTTGCCCAACTGCTCCATCAGGTTTTAGACCATGGGAAGCTTGAAAATCACGAACAGCCTCTTCCAAAGCTTCATCAAAAACAAGAGCTACACTTTCTTCTTCATTATCGGCATAATCAGAGTTCTGTTGAACAACACGAAGTCTCTTCCGCAGCAAAGGCACCTGCTCGTGCTTATCTCCCAAGCGCAAAGTTGGCCCTGCCGGAATTTCAATAGGACGGTCTTTCTTAGCCAAACGTTGATCCTCAAGGATCGCCATCAACAAACGAAACTGTTCATGCTTAGGATGGAGATTTGCAAGATAAAGGTCTGGTTGATCTGTTTTAGACAACTCAGTAATCACTTCAAGTGGATCCAACAAGTTCAGCTTAATATCAATATACTTGCTCAGCTTACTCGGGTTCATCCGCCCCCCTTTGGCGTCACGCGCATACGCAAGGCCTGCATAACTGAGTTTCAATTCTGCAAGCGCCAACCAATCCGCCGGTAATCCCGTTTTAGCTTCAATATTATCCGCAGGCAGATCGTAATCATCAGTACTTAAACCAAATCTACCAGCCTTCTTGATTTCAGTAATGAGACGTTTTGCTTTTTTTGTTAGGCCATTCTCATCAACCCATATCGGTTTGTGATTACGCTCACTGTAAAATTCCACCAAAGATCCATGATCTTTCTTGCGCAGTTTGGTTTCTGATTTAAACTTAGCAGTCAGATCATTACTTATGCGTATGCCAACAGCATCCATGCGGCTAATAAGGTTTTGTGGGGCCTGCGGCTCTACCGCCATAGCAACGGAATGAAGAGACAATATGCTAAGACACACCAAAACCGTAACTTTTAAGTAGCGCACCATGACAGACCTTCCTGAGATTAATCTCAAAGTAAAAAATTATTTTTTTGATTATGATTGTGAATTTGACAATATACCCGAAAATGTAATTCCGCAATCATTTGATTCGCTTGAAAAGCGTATAGCAAATAAAGTTTACGAAATATTATACGACACGGCTCACCTATTCTATTTTTGCGAGAATGGCGAAATTTTATTGCACCGCACAAAAGTAAATATTATGATATAACTTAATGCGTGTAAGATATTTTAAAGCTTTATACAGTTAAATTATAGCAAACATAAAGCGCTGAAATTTAAAGGAACAAGCAATGTTTAACCCGAATACACAAAGTGATCTCATCAGATCCTTTTCCCACATGGCCTATACGGGTTGGACGAACCAACTAAAAATAGCAAAAGCATTTACTTTGGGCAGCTTACAACAAGCTGCTCAAACGTTAGAAAAAACGAACGAAACATTTTCACAGCCCAAAAAACAAACGCCTAAAAGCCACAAAATTACAACACCATATGTCTTTACGCCTAGATTTCCAAAAGCAGACGAAAACCCGAAATGGTTTGGCGTTCCACTTTTACCATCTCATTCAAATGTAAATACTGATGTGATGTCCTACAACACTCCAAACATTATGGACATGATGACCAAATTCTGGAAAGCAGCGACCCCTTTTGCCACGCCAACTTTCCCCATTATGCCTTTTCAGAACAAAACACCTTGGTGGCCGCAATATCAAATGTTTCCATTTGCACTGCCAATGTTCCCAATGCCAATGCAAAACTGGCTGCAATCCATGCAAAACAACACCGCAAGCCAACCTTGGCAAGGGCAATGGCCACAATTCAACTTACCTGATATGCTCGCATCTGCAAGCACGGGCATGAACACTCCATGGACAACATATGAAGCTCCTAATCAAATCAAGGGGATTATGATGTTTTTTACGATACCAGAAACATGGAACAATCAATTTAGTTCACGCCAGACAAACCCATTCCAGATAACATCTAATAGCACACCCAGCAATTTTGATATTACCGCTCAAGAGATGCAAACTATGGCCAAAACCCTCTTCTTTCCCTGGTTGAAATAACAATATATCTTCAACTCACACCTCTCAAAACACCGCTGTCATCTTGCTAAAATGCGAAAGATGTCTTAGGTTCAAGCCGAACTGTATCTCATTTAAAAAAAAGAAAAATATGTCCGAAATTCAAAAAGTTGTATTGGCCTATTCTGGTGGCCTTGACACATCGATAATACTCAAATGGCTGCAAACGACCTACAACTGTGAAGTCGTCACTTTTACCGCAGACTTAGGCCAGGGCGAAGAACTAGAACCCGCCCGTAAAAAAGCAGAACTACTTGGAATCAAAGAAATTTACATCGACGACTTGCGCGAAGACTTCATAGCAAACTACGTCTTTCCCATGTTTCGCGCCAACGCTTTATATGAAGGTGAATATCTCCTTGGCACCTCCATTGCGCGCCCACTTATTTCCAAACGCTTGATTGAAATCGCTGAAGAAACCGGCGCAGATGCCATTTCCCATGGAGCAACCGGAAAAGGCAATGATCAGGTTCGTTTTGAGCTTTCGGCCTATGCCCTTAACCCAGCCATAAAAATCATTGCCCCCTGGCGGGAGTGGGATCTAAAAAGCCGCAGCGATCTGATTGAATTTGCCGAAAAACATCAAATTCCAGTCCCCAAAGACAAACGCGGGGAAGCTCCATTTTCTGTAGATGCCAATTTATTGCACTCCTCATCAGAAGGTAAAGTTCTGGAAGACCCATGGCAAGAACCTCCAGCCTATGTGTTCCAACGTACCATTTCTCCTGAAGAGGCCCCGGATGAAGCAACCTATATCGAAATTGGCTTCAAGCACGGAGACCCCATTTCTCTGAACGGCGAACCTCTCTCACCAGCAACACTCTTTGCCAGACTCAATGATCTTGGCAGAGACAATGGCATTGGCCGCATAGACCTGGTTGAAAATAGATATGTTGGCATGAAATCGCGCGGCATTTATGAAACACCAGGCGGCACAATCCTGCTATCTGCTCACCGCGCCATCGAATCCGTTACTCTGGATCGCGGTGCTGCTCACCTCAAAGATGAACTCATGCCGAAATATGCTGAACTCATTTATAACGGTTACTGGTTCTCTCCAGAACGCGAAATGTTACAAGCTGCCATTGACTACTCACAACACCATGTCGAGGGAGAAGTACGCCTGAAACTTTACAAAGGCAATGTCATTGTGATTGGCCGCAAAAGTAAGAAAAGCCTCTATTCCGAAGACATTGTCACCTTTGAAGATGATGCAGGAGCATATAATCAAAAAGACGCTGAAGGCTTTATAAAATTAAATGCTCTTCGCCTGAGGCAACTCAAAACTCAAAAAAATCTATAAAATATCTTTACATTTCGTAACACCATTTTAAGGCCTTATGGTGTACGCACGAGGTAGAAAACACCATACAAGGCCTGAAGAATGCAACCTCCTGCGAACGCTATATTTGAAACCAGAACAACTCAAAAAAAGAACAGCAAAGATCCTGTTCATGGCCCTTTACCAGCGCACGTCAAAACAGATTTAGATACTTTAAACCGTGAAACACGCTGGCCATTAAGCGACGAAACCCACGCCATCTATCTACAACTTTACAAAACTTTTCATCAATCTTATCAGCTTAACAAGCATCTTGGCTGTTTTTGTCTTAACAGTCAAAATTACAAAATGTGCTATAAGCATTTCAAATATTGCGTTCAAATCAAACCTGAAGATGCAGACTGTTGGAAAGGACTGGGCTTGTGTCTCTTTTTCCAAGGTCAATATGAGCCAGCTCTTATTGCTTATAAAAAAGCACTGGGACTTGGTTCAAATGACAAAATAATGCATTTTCTTATAGGCCGATGTTACGTTGATTTAAACAGACCCGAACTCGCCTTACAACATCTTGAACAAGCACTTACAGAAGACCCAAACTACGTAGACGCCTTATATGCCAAAGCAAATGCCTATAACGTATTGGGCGATTTTGACAAAGCCACAATAGGCTTCGAAGCCGTCCTAGAAGTAAACCCGAATATGACCGCAGCTCTCAGCGCATTAACAGAAATAGGACGCTTAAATACAGACAAATATGATGTTCTTTCACGAGCAGAACAGGAAAATAACAATCCAACATTACCAGGAGACGAACAACGGCACCTCTTTTTTGCCGCAGCAACAGAACACAAAAAACGTAAAAATTACGACCAAGCCTTCATGACTTACAAAATTGCAAACGAATGCAACCCAGAAAATATTCAATTCGATATTTCTGAATTTGAAGACCATATCGACAAACTCATTGAATATTTTGATCAGGAAATTTTTGCTGATTTAAAACACTGCGGCTTAGAAAACGCAAAACCAATTTTCATTTTAGGCATGCCGCGCTCTGGCACCACCCTTATAGAACAAATCATCTCTTCACACCAAAGCGTGGAAGCAGGTGGTGAAATTTATCAACTCTCCACGCTGGTAGAAAATTTAAAAGCAGCCTCAACCAAAGAAAGCTCTTATCCGCAAAACATCAAATCATTTTCACCAGAAAGTTTCCATCAAATGGGAGAGCTTTACTTAGCAGCACTAGAACGCCTAAGTTTGGATAAGGAATGCACGCATATTACGGACAAAATGCCATTTAATTTCTTATTCATCGGACTTATAAAAATAATCTTTCCAGAAGCGAAAATTGTCCATTGCGTCCGCAATCCTATCGACACATGTCTATCCTGCTATTTCCAAAATTTCACTTACACACATAACTTGCATTTCTCCTCTGATCTGAAAATTTTAGGCCGCTATCACAACGCATACAAAAAGCTGATGCACCATTGGCATGGCGTTCTGCCCAATCAAATCCATAACGTATGCTACGAAGAATTGGTCGGCAATCAAGAGCAGATAAGCAAAAACCTGTTTGAATACTTAAGTCTTAAATGGACCGAAGACGCCTTAAGCTTTTTCAAAAACAAACACAGCGTACTCACCGCAAGCCATTGGCAAGTCAGACAACCGATCTACAACAGTGCTATAGGCAAATGGCGCCCCTATGAAAAACATTTAGGCCCATTATTAGAAACATTAAACACTGAAGAGTTATAAATGTGCTCTAGAGCGATTCAACCTGAATTGAATTCAATTTAGGTTGTAAAATTGCTCGTTTTAAAAGACTACAGCTTGTCAGATGAGGCGTAGCCGAAGTTGACATGCTCTAGGCTTTGCGGCCCGCAAGCAACCAATAAACAAAACCTGCAATAAATCCTGTGGCAGCAAAAATCGTCATAAAACGCGGGCTCGGCATCGCAAATGAGGCCGCGTTTTCAGGCTCAAACAAAAATAAAAGTGCAAGAACAGATATGCCTCCAGTGATCACATAATAAAAATATGATGTTATCCGTGCCACCTCACCTACAATCACAAAAACAAGAGCTGGACCAAATGTCAGTGCCGGACTAATGGCGGTAAAAAACAAAAAACTTATAAAAACATCATGCAAGACTATAAAATCTGCATCAACATCTTGAATATTTTCTAAAGAGAGCCGGGCTAACTCTTGCCCACCCAAAACGGTAAGCAAAATAACCGCAAGGACACAACTGAGAAAAAAGGCAAAGCCAACCTGAATAAAACGCCCTAAGATATACCACATTATGCTTGTTCAAATGCTGAATTCTGCGGCAGAGACTTGCGCATCTTAAGGCTCGCAGACTTTAACTGACCACATGCCGCCATAATATCACGTCCGCGCGGGGTCCGGATAGGGCTCGCATACCCAGCCCGATTAACAATGTCAGAAAACTTCTCAATCTGTTCCCAATCCGAGCATTCAAAAGAAGTACCAGGCCATGGATTAAATGGGATCAGATTAATTTTAGCCGGAATGCCCGCAAGCAATTTTACAAGATCTTTAGCCTCAGCAAGGGAATCGTTAACCCCCTTAAGCATCACATATTCAAAAGTGATACGTTTCGCGTTGGAAAGCCCTGGATAGGCACGACACGCCTCCATCAACTCCGCAATCGGATACTTGCGATTAATAGGCACAAGCTCATCACGCAAATCATCACGTACGGCATGCAATGAAATCGCAAGCATCACCCCTAGGTCTTCACCACAACGCTCAATCATTGGCACAATACCTGAAGTAGAAAGCGTAATGCGACGTTTGGAAACAGAAAGACCTTCATTATCAGAAGCAATCAACATTGCTTTTTTGACATTGTCAAAATTGTAAAGCGGCTCCCCCATCCCCATTAACACAATGTTGGTAATAACCCGCTCGCCTTGTGGAGTTTTACCATCATTAGGTCGCTCATGGCCCGGCCATTCTCCGAGACGGTCTTTCGCCAGCAAAATCTGGCCCAAAATTTCTTCCGGCGTCAAATTTCGTACCAAACGTTGTGTCCCGGTATGACAGAACGTACACGTTAAGGTGCACCCAACCTGACTGGAAATACAAAGTGTGCCCCGATTATCTTCTGGAATATAAACCGTTTCAATCTCGGGAGGCCGTTCGTTTGGCGCAGAAGGCTTCAAGCGCAATAACCATTTACGCGTACCGTCTTTGGAAAGCTGCTCGGTGACGATCTCAGGCCGCTCAAGCAAAAAGTGACTTTTTAGTTTCTGGCGAATATCTTTTGAAAGATTATTCATTCCCTCAAAATCTGTTGCACCTCGTACATAAAACCAATTCCACAATTGATTGGCCCGCATGTTCAAGGCGCGCTCGGGTATATCAACACCCTGTAGCTGCTCTTTCAAATCATCACGATCCTGTCCAATAAGCCCACGATACGTCTCTTTTTGAGCAGGAACACAAGGAACGTGTTTTTTCTCTACATTTTGATTTAAGGGTAATAAAACCATCAAAAAAACTCTTATATTTCAAGCATATCCCTTGATATGATGGATATTCGCTCAAAAAGGAAAAAACTTAAACACAGCTTTGAGCAATCTTTTTTAAAGCCGCGCTAACGCCTGAAAGCGAATACTGATCTGTTGTCTGTGTGCCGCGACTTGATAGCCCCTTTATAACCATTGCGCTACCTGCTTTAATCGCTTCAATCAAGCGTTTCTCTTCCTCAGCTTCTGCGATAAAAGCTTTATCATCCTTTACAAAAAAGGTGAACTTTTTATCACCAATCTCTGCTGTGACTTCACTTCCAGGTTTAAAAGAATATCCAATTTTTACACTCACCTCATGATTAACTTTGTCTGCAGGCCACGATGACACATAGAATATAATCTCACCTCGCCTCACTCCACTTGGCTCACTTGACGTAGGTTTTGAGGCGGCAAAACATATTTTTTTTCCGTTATCCTCATAGATTTGCGCTGACCAATCTTTGGATTCAAATTGTTCAATGAGTTTTGCCCCTTGCGCAAAACCAAAGGCTGGCACGCCCAACAATATGATGAAAGCATATAATATAGTATAACGAGAAAACATAAGATCATCCTGTAAACAGTAAGTAGTTTCTTAGCTTTTTAAAATGAAATGCATTATCTGTCTAGATCAAGTTATTTACATTCAAATGAATGAATTTGAATACAAAGTGCCATGATCTCAATAATAATGATAAATCCTACTGCAAAGATGTCCCAGATCCATCATCACGAGCGGCCATTTCCATTTCTGCCAAAGCAATCAACACCTCAGAGCGCGCCTTTAAATCTGGTGCTTCCAAAAGCGCCTGTTTTTCTTCCGGACCATAAGGACTAATCGTTGATAAGGTATTGACAAGCAGCTCATTCGAAGCACGATCAATACTCTCCCAATCTGCAGACAGATCATGGCTTTCCAGATATTCCTTCAAAACGTCAAGCAAATGTGTTCTATCAATTTCGTCCTCGTAAGGGTCTGGCTTGAGATCTTTCACGAAAGGTTTAAAATTCACATTAAACAACCTGTATGGCAATTCAGAAAATTCTTCATGAGAAATAACAAATCGCGAAACACCACTTAACGATATCATAAGTCTCTCATCTTCCATTTCAGTGAAAGATGTGATGCGCCCAACACATCCAATATCTCGAATTTTTAGGAGCTTGTCATCTGTTATTGTTTCAGTTTTTAACTGGGAGTCACTTGGTTGAATAATCCCAATAAGGCGATCTTGTCCTAAAACATCATTACACATCATAAGATATCTGGATTCAAAGATATGGAGCGGCATGGTTACGCGAGGAAGCAAAATTGCCCCTTGCAAAGGAAAGACAGGAATTTGGCTCGGAAGATCATCAGGAGATGAATAACGCTCTGTCAGTTTAATGTCACATTCTCCTCTTGCATCTCTATAAATATATTTAAAGAGAACTCTCTATGAAAATAAAAGCAGAGATAACTGCTTACGACCTGCAATCGTATCCGGATCTTTCGATCCCCATGCCTCAAAAAACTTTATGAGTTGTGTTTTCGCAGCATCATTATTCCAGCTTTTACTGTGGGCCATAATTGCAAATAAGGCCTCTGTTGCAGCTTTTTTATTGCCTTTTGCATTTTGTGCAAGTGCTAAATCAAAATAGGCCTGATAATCTTCTGGATTATCTGCAACTTGACGCTCTAACTGCGAAACATCTGCATCAGCCCCGCCCATATCAGCAAGCTCTAGCATAGCATAAACACCACTAACATCAGAATTTGTGTCTTTATGTTTCTCAATAGGTTCAAGCGTCTGACGCGCTAAATCAAGTTTGTTCTGCTTGATATAACATTTTGCTAAGCCAACACGCGCACCAATATGCTCGGCATCTTCATCTAAAATTGCAGCAAAAACACTTTGTGCAGTTTCAATATCATCATTGTCAAAAGCCTCTTGTGCAGTCTCAAGCACAGTCTCAAGACCGGCCTCCAAAGCTTCACCAGCATGGCGTGAAATAAACTCTTGAACCTGACACTCTGGTAAAGCACCCATAAAGCCATCAACAGGTTGCCCATTTTTAAAGACAATCACCGCAGGAACAGATTGCATTCCCAACTGCATAGCAATTTGCGAAAAAATCGCTGGATGCTCATCAACGTTCATTTTAGCCAACTTGATAGAACCGTTCGCCTGCTTTGTAAGTTTTTCCAAAATAGGCGTCAATTGCTTACAAGGCCCACAGCGCGGCGACCAAAAATCAACAATAACAGCGACCTCAGCAGATGCTTTAATCACATCATCAACAAAACTTTTTGTAGTGGTATCAAAAATGCTGCTGTCATTTTGAGATGGCTCAGCTTTGTCTGACGGTATACCAAAAATCATAGTGTATTCACCTATTCCACAACTGAAATTATGTTAAACGCATCCATATCAACCACAATGGTATAAGAGTTTTTTCGCTTTGTACCAAGCTGTCCGCAAGAAATCTATGTGAAAGTATGTAAATTTCAGGATTATTTCAAATGGCAAAGCCAAAAGCTTAAAAAGAGTATTGCAAAACAGTTCTATTTGCGCAATAAACAGCTCTAATTTACTCCTTTATGAATTGGGCGGGCGTAGCTCAGGGGTAGAGCACAACCTTGCCAAGGTTGGGGTCGTGAGTTCGAATCTCATCGCCCGCTCCAAAAATGCTAAAATCTTTTTTTATTTTCATAATATAAACACCAAAGGCTCAAAGTCCTTTATTTACGTATAGATAGTATAGATAATGATAGTGTTACATCTTACTATCTTTTAATCTACAGCGTGATATACTAGAGCAATTCAACCTGAATTGAATTCAATTCAGGTTGTAAAATTGCTCGTTTTAAAAAGACTACAGCTTGTCAGATGAGGTGTAGCCGAAGTTAACATGCTGTAGGCTCAGAATCTACAAATAGCGTACAATTCTGTTTAGAGATATGAGTACCTTAAGGAAATCATAATGGACAATGGACCTGAAGATTCAACACTTCGCTATCTTCGCAAACTCGATGAGAAGTTTGATCGCATGTCAGATCGTATTGACGATGTTTTCGTTCGCGTGAATTCTGTCGAAATGCGCTTAAATTCAATCGATAAAAACATTTCCAATATTTACGATCCGATTGGCCATCACAGTCAAAAATTTGACCGCGTAGAAACAGATATAAAGCTTATCAAAAAACGCCTTGATCTGGTTGAAGTGTAGCACAACACCTCACCCCCATAACTTAGGATGGGATGGATAAACAACGGATTGATCGTAATGCAATCCAGGGGCTCTATCTTGTTCCAGCAGCAAAGGCCCATCTAAATCAACCCAATCAGCAAATTGTGCCAGTAAAGTTGCAGGTGCCATAGCAAGTGATGTACCAACCATACAGCCAACCACAATCTTCAAATTAAGTGTTTTTGCAAGCCGAACCATTGCCAATCCCTCAGTAAGCCCACCTGCTTTATCAAGTTTGATATTGACCGCATCATACCGTCCCTTGAGAGCCTCAAGATCTTGACTGGTATGTATCGCTTCATCCGCACAGATAAGCACTGAATGGTCTATGTGCTCTAAAATCAAGTCTTGGTTGGTTGGCAAGGGTTGCTCAATAAGCTCAAACCCAAGCTCATAAGCAACGGCCAACAAATGAGGCAAGGTTTCCGGGCTCCAGCCTTCATTCGCATCAGCAATAAGCCGCGCATGAGGAGCAGTATAACGCACAGCCCGCATACATTCTTCATCCGTCTGCCCCCCCAATTTAACTTTCAAAAGAGGATGATTATCCTTAACCTGTTGTATCTGTTTTGCCATACCATCAGGAGTACTCAAACTTATAGTATAAGCCGTAAGTTTTGGCTGCATTGACGGCACATCAACCCAATCAAAAACAGGCGTATTCAAGCGTTTGGCATCATAATCCCACAAAGCACAATCAATCGCATTGCGCGCAGCCCCTGCGGAAAGCATGTCTTGCAAAGCATGCTGATCAACACTCTGCGCTGTGAAATCAGGCGACAAAGATTGAATCGCCTTTTCAACATCCTCTAGGTTTTCATCAAAACGGGCATAAGGCACACATTCTCCTTTGCCGATATGTGTTCCATCAGACAGCTCTGCCACAATCACACTGGCCTTACGTTTTGTACCACGAGAAATTGAAAAAGCCCCAGCAATAGGCCAGTGCTCGACACGTGTTTGCAAAGTGAGGGGCGGCAGAGGAGGACGATCAACAATAGGCTCAGACATGATATTTCACTTCACAAGAAAAAAATCCGCAAGCCTTACTCGCGGATTTCACAATATTTTATCTTATAATTTTACTTACAACATGTCCTGATCGATATGCTCGTTTTCGTTCATATCTCGGATGGCATCAACATAACGTGTTGGGCCAATAACACTTGAGCCAGGCGCTTTTAATCCTATCTTACGAGCAATATGGCCAATAAAACTATTACAGTTGTTTAGAAGCGGATTCCACACCCCCCAACTGTCTTGATCTTTGCGCGCATCAGCAATAGCTTTAAGCAATTGCTTGTACTCTTTTCGCTTAAGCGGAACGCGATAAGATGTTGTCAATTCAGAGGTCTTATCCTCCGGCATAGGGTCTAATTGCGCTTCCATAGCCACAACACCAACAAGCATTCCAACGGTTCCCCCTTTTGGATGCAACCCGATATACTTTGTTTTATAGGGCTTACCTCGTCGTGTCAGATAACCATAAGCGATATAACTGTGATCCATGGCACCATTAGGACGGGCACGAAATTCAATATAACGGCGCAACCCTTTACGCGCACTTTTGCTAACAAACTTTTTCTTCTTTTTTCTGTGTTTTTTATATCTCTTGCTCTTATATTTTTTTGAAACCTTAGATGATGATTTCACTTTTTCAGCAGCTTGAATCTGCACCGGAAGAAGAGAAAAAGAGAATACTGCGAATAGGAATACGGCAAAAAAACCTATAAAAGATATTTTATTCATAGTATCAACCTTATTTGTATTTCATTATTATCTTTTGAGTGTGCTTGGAACTTAAGAAACGGGTCAATATATTTTTTTACTTTTCAGATATTCTATAA
>JBCCCO010000037.1:0-24312 GCA_039033475.1 Pseudomonadota bacterium
AATAGAAATCGCTTTCCCCATGACAAACCTCCCCATTCTGTTTGTAATCTTGAATCATATTCGCTGAGATTTGGGAAGACATAAGATGAGTCTCATTTAATGAATGTTGGTATAACCCCTTGCGTGAAGTCAATGAACGTGTTGGCGCGCAGATATCAGATTTTCTGAAACTGAAACGTGTGAAACACTAACAGAAACGTTTCAGGTCCGTTTCAACTTCACTCCAGATCACGTGGCATCAACATTATGCTGAAATAACACGCTTTTTTTCGCAAAAAAATAAGCCATAATAAAAACTCTGGAGCATGCCGCGTATAGATATGTCCATCTCACATGCTCTAAGTTTTTATAGGCAAGCAATTATCCCAGCTTTGAATGCATCCACTTAAAGCCAGATTGCTCAAGCAAACAATCCTTTGGAGTTTTTTTATGTCCCTTTCACTGTCAGATCAAGATATCTATCTCACCTCTGATGAAGCTGCCAAACTCTTGAGACTTTCAACGCGAACTCTTGAGCGCATGCGTGTGACAGGGGATGGTCCGCGTTTTATGAAGGCAGGCACGGGGAAACGCTCTCGTGTGCTTTACAAAACTTCAGATATTTCTGAGTGGTTGGAAAATAATGCCTATCATTCCACATCTGAATATTAGCAGAATTAGGAGTATGCCATATGCGATACGTCGTTGCACTTTTAGGCACGACAGTCTCAATCGGTTTTATTTGTGTTTCCATCCTGATTAATTTCCGTTTTGGTCAAATGCTTGGCGCAACAGAATTCGACGGATATGTCTATGCTATTGCTTCAGCTTGCGCAGATGGTTTCAAAGTCATTCTACCATTCTGTATGATTTGGGCTTGGCGAAATACGAAAATTTTGGCTGCGTTTGTTTCACTTTGTCTTTTCATCCTTTTTTCCACCTACTCTATGACATCCAGTCTTGGTTATTCTGCAACCAATCGCTCTGTAACAACAGGCGTTCATGCAAAACAGGCTGCGAACTATAACGCTTTGCAAGAAACCTATGCAAAGCTCTTATCAGACCGCAACGCCCTATCCAAATTCAGACCAATTAACACACTTCAAGCATTGATCCACGCAAAGATACAAAATTTTCGTTGGCTTACAACTGATCGATGTTTAGACGCAACGGTTGAGCTGAGCCGCATATTCTGCGCTGAATATTTCAATCTCACAGCAGAGTTGGAAAAGGCCAAACAAGCGCAACACCTTTATAGCAAACTCGAACACATACAAAAACAGCTGTACACCATTCAAGGAAGAGCTGCAATAACGGGAAATATAGACCCGCAAGTCAAATTTCTCAAAATAATATTTGGCATTCCAAAAGAAAAAATTGAATTGGGTTTAACGGTTATCCTGAGCTTGCTTGTTGAA
The DNA here is from genome assembly GCA_039033475.1 of Pseudomonadota bacterium. Classification (GTDB taxonomy): domain Bacteria; phylum Pseudomonadota; class Alphaproteobacteria; order Rhizobiales; family CBDHHC01; genus JBCCCO01. The sequence continues at coordinate 1,398 of JBCCCO010000037.1, forward strand.
ACGGGTAGTGCTTTAGGGCTTTTCGTCACATTTGGCCATGAAAAAAATCATAATCTAAAACGTAAGACTTCTCAAATTGACAAAATATTAGCTTCAAAGCCTTTGTTCATTGAGCCGCCATCTCTACAAAACAAAGAGTGGTTTTCGCAATGCTTGTTGAGAGATGCGTCATCATGGACATCTCTCCATGAGCTTTACCATAATTACAGTGAATATAGCCAAGAAAGCCAAAGTGACACACGAATGACACTAACAGACTTTCGCAAATGGCTTCACGAAATTGGGCTTTGCAATACAAAAAGAAAGCAAGGGCATATCTTTTTTTTCGGTGTTAAATTTAAAAGGGATTGTAAAATGGCTATCTTAAACGATTAACAAACATATGAATTAATTGTGCGCTTGTCCGTCTCCACCCTCCCATACATTTCTAAGTACTACGTAGAAACATCCGTAGTCATCCCGGATGTACGCCTTTCGTTTATATGTTATTTTTCATAAAAATTGATTGTGTTTGCAACACATACGTTAAGACTTAGGGAAAGCAACATGTCTTCTGTAGCCGCTATAAATCCACCTGCAGGTGGTGTTAACAATGATCCACAGAATGAGGTTGGTGGTTTTCCGAGCCCAGCGACAACCCTGCCTCCCGGTGCAGCACCATCCAACGATTCATCCTCAAGCAGCGCAGATCCAGATTTTGCCTTCACACCTGCGCCAGATGCTTTTGATATTTTCTTTGGTGATAAAACATCACTTGGCTATTTCTTAGGAGCACCTGTCAGTGCTCCAACATCACTTCCCTTCACTCAATACCTTGAGAGCACTGATGGAGGTTCTCCTCCTCAAGGGCGCTATGGGGTTGGTGTTGTTTTGCTTGATGATCAATACCAGTTGGTGATGGTTGATCAAGAGACTGAGGCGTATACACTTTTAAACCAGTCGGAACTGACCGAATATGGTTTCACCGTCGATAGTACCACAGGTGAGATCACGTTAGCAGATGATGTGTATTTCTCTCTCCTCAATGATGGTATGCTCAGGCTAATTAAGGTCCAAGATAGCGGAGACGAGGTCGTTTGGAGTTTTGACTTTGCTGCGCAGTCTTCTGCTGATGCTTTTGATATCATGTTTGCAGATAAGCATGCTCATGTCGCAGATGATTCCACTTTATTTGCTGGCGATACCCTAGGCCCGGCGGAATACCTGGAAATCGATGACCAGTTTTATTTCGCTTCAGCTGAGGTGGATGGCGAGCATGTCTGGTTCTTGACGGACAAAAATACCGGCAATGCCACGTTAGTTGATTTCTCCGACATTGAAGGACTGTATGTGGAAACAGATGCAACGTCTGGCACACTTTCGATGTTGCTTGAGGGCTACCAGCTTAACATCGTTGCCGCACCAAATGCTGATGGTGTCTTGGAAGCCCGCGTTCAAGTGGCCACGGAAGGGGGCAGTGTGCCATGGTATTCCGATGCCAGCGGCAGTTATCTGAATGTGGTTGAGGCTTCACACATTTTGCCTAGCGATTATTTTGATGCAATGACACCGATAGGCTCTGCCCTGTCTGTTGGGTCAACCTTAAATGTCGGTGAGTATTTTGAATCGCCAGATGGTGTGTTCCGCGGCACGCTGGCAGAAGATGGTGATCTGTTGATTGTTGACACCCGAACCAATGCCGTGGTCGAGAGCCTTGAAACCGGTGCCGTGGGAGGCAGTTTTGTGCTCTCCGATTTTGGTACAAACCCAGATGCCATTCTCATTAACACGCTTGAGTTCCAACTGAATGATGCGGGAACGTTTCAAATGATGGACACCCGGTTTGATCCCACTCAAAACGATGGCCTGTTGTGGGATTCCAGCCTCATCACCGATAAGACTGATTTGACAACAGGGGTGATCAAAACCGCCCCTGATGTATTCTCTGGTGCAGCTTTAGGCTCCACCCTGGAGTTTGGAGAACAGCTAAAAGCTGGCGATGGCAATTACTTGGAAGTCAGTGCAGATATAGACGGGGATGGCACAATAGATGTCAACTTCCGCACCACGTTGCTAAGTGATGGCCGGCTATTGACCTTTGATATGATTGAGGGAACAGTTGTCACAGAGGCAACGATTGATACCGGGCTCACGGATGCCGTGCTTGAAGTGCGCAGTGATGGCGGGGCTTATATATTTCCTGAAGGGGGTGGCTCTGGTGGTTATGTCGCATATGATATGCCGCCTGCATGGTCCACTGGCACAGGAAATAAAGATGTCTCTCGCAATGATTTTAGCTTTGGCCTTGCGATTGATGGCATAGATGTTCATCTGGAGTTGCGCGACACGCTTTACACCTTTGATGACCCACAAGGTATGTTGCTTTATTCGAGCGACATCACAGTCACACCAAGCCAAGCGGAAATTGGCCCTGTGCTTGCCACCGGTGAGACCATGGAATTGGGCGAAGACCTGCTGGCGATGGATGGGCTGAGCCGTTTGGTATTCATTGAAGGGGCCTCTGGTGAACCAAACAGCTTTGCCTATCAAACCCGTAGCTCTACCACTGAGACCTGGGAGACCATGTGGGAGGCTGATATTGGCGATGCCACCCATATCACCGTTGAGCGTTATGGTGTGATCCATGCTTTGAATGCGGATAACGTTGTCACCTGGAGCACACCAGCACCAGCCTTTACCGATGCGATTAATATTGACCGGACCTTTACGCTTGAAGTCAAAGCGATAAGTGATGGCGGCGGCTTTGTGTTTATTGACCAATTGGCAGCCAATGATCCAGATACGGAAATCTTATGGCAGGTCAATGCGGACGGGACAGAAGAGATCGCAGCGATAGCTCCTTTGGCCAGAACAGACTTGCCGAGCGGTACCGGTGTGATCAAAACCGAACTGGTAGGGCAAGACGATGCGCTATTGGCAGGCGATGTGCTGCGCTCACCTGATGGAGCCCATAAAGCGGTTCTTACCGACAGTGGAGATTTTGTCATTTACCGTCTTGATGAGACGTTTGATACAGATGGCAATGCGGTCGCGCAACATGTGAAAATCTGGAGTACTGACATTCAAGGCGCGGCCTCAGTTAAAGTTCTGGACAATGGCAATGTGGTTGCGCTGGATGCCAACGATGCCATCATCTGGCAATCCAACACAGAAGGTGCGTTTGCTGACCGTCCCTTCACCATGACACTTTTAAACAGCGGTCAGTTTGAGATTGTTGATACCAGCCAAGTGGGCGATGTGGGGGACGGTGTGATTGCACGCTCATCTGGCAGCAACTCCATCGATGTGCTGAACCTGCCAGCTCCAGATATAACAACAGATCTGAGTGTTTTCCCGAGTTATCTCGGGGCGGATGATGCCGATTTGATGCGGCCTGGGGATGCATTGCAATTGAATGAGCAGTATCTGTTTGTATTCCAACCGAATTTGGGCCTCAGCCTGTATGATATGACCACAGCTGATGCACCCACCTTGATCTGGAGTGGGGGTGAGCCGCTTAGCCCTGCCGCATTGAGTTCCGGGGCAGCAGAGAATGCCACCTTAAAGATTTATCAAAATGGTAACATGGAAGTCCGCAAGGCAGATGGCGCTGTACTGTTTACAACAAACACCGGCAATGACAAAGCCAACCGGGGGGACTTCCGTTTGTTGATCGACACCTACACCGATGGTGATGGCAATGATACCGCGCGGGTAGTGCTTTATGACCTTCAAGCCCAAAAACCACTCTGGACCTCTGATGCCGGCACATTGGACACCGCTGCGTCCAACGAAGAAACTGGGACTATCAACACCCCGCCCCCACCACCGGCAAATATTGATACCAAAGACCCTGATGACAAAGATGATGATAAGGACAAGCATAAATCTCCGTTAGATGACTGGCCTGGTTTTTGGCCTTTTCCTCCTCCTGGTCCTCCTGGCGGCCCAAGTGGCCCTGGCGGCGGTGACGGTGGCGGTGATGGCGGGAGTGACGGCACTGACGGTAGTGATAAGCCCAAAGATCCGGACGCCCCTAAAGATCCTGGTGGTTCTGGAAATAGTGGGAGCTTCACAGACCCAGGTGTTCAACATGTTCAACAAACAGTCGGCGCTGCTGCCGAGATGGTAATGAAAGCTGCAGGGGATGCTGCTTTGGAAATGGTCGAAGTTGCTGCAGAAGTTGCTGCAGAAGACGCGGAGATGGCAGAGGCATTAGAAGCCGCAGCAGAATCGCTACAGGCACAAATCGAAGCGGCAAACGCCGCTGTAGAAATAGTTACAAATGCTGAAACTGTTGGAGAGCTTGAAGTCGGTGTAGAAGCATTGAAGGGAGCATCACTAGCTGCCGCCACAGTAGTGGCTGAAACTGCAGGTGCAGGCACAGTTGGAGTTGAATTTGTTGCAGGTACAGCTGCAGCATTTATTGCTGCAGACATTATAGCTCTTGGTGCAGTTGCAGTCGCTCAATTAAGTTTAGGAACTACCCCCGCTATGAATCAAAATGTAGACTATATAAAAACAAACACTCAAAGCATGATAGATACATTAATAGATAGTGGATCTCTTAGCGAATTGCAGGACGCACTCAGGCCTCTCTTCGACGTTGTGACAAACCTGAACGAAACGCTTTTTAAAGTGCAAGGTGCAAATTTGGATACAGATTCACTGAATGCTCTTATAAGCCTCACTGAAAGTATAGCACCGCAGTATGCCTCGCTAACTAAAGATCTTATAGAAGCAGCTAAAGCAAAATCTTCACAAATTGAAGCAGTGCTCGTAGTATCTGAAGTCACAAACCCACTGTTTCCACCTTCGCAAGCGGTTGTAGAGGCACAGAGTGCCGCTGTCGATAATCGCATTTACTATCCAGCTCAGGCGCAAATGCATAGTGGATTAGCAGATGCTCTACTTGGCTTAGCGAATGCTGCTGCTGCGACAGATGATGATGTTGCCCCTCCGGATGTCAAAATCATAGAAGATGTCTCTGAAACGGCAAGTCATATCCAAGAAACAGCTGTTGAGCTCGCAGAAACTGAAAACCTTCGTCAGCTTCGAGATATAAAACAGTTATTCGAACAAGAGCAGGTATCACCATATTTTGAAAAGCTGCCTGGTGAGCTACAAACTGCTGTGGATGAGCTTTTGGAGCAGATAGATGCCAAATTAGATGCCCTTGGACAAGCAGCAAAAGGGGCGACTATTGATGATATGTCGGCTGAGATTGCAAATGCTGCAAGTATCGTTGCCCTGGAACTCAAAGATGCTGCCAGCATTTTGTTAGGTGAGACGCAAGGGGTTTGGGACACTGCAAAGTCAGATTCGGCTGCGATAAACGCAGCATACAGTAACGAAGATTTACAAGGATTATCAAGCGAATACACTTCTACAGGAGAAAAGGTGAGTGAAATCAACACAAAGGTCGCCATCCTTCAACGTTTAGCAAGCTTGGGAACAGCAGTAACACAATTGGTGGATACACAAATTTACACAGCAGAACGAGTTGTTAATATCTCGGGGGAAAACCCTATAGAAGATCTTATTTCAGCTGATCTTGAGATTATATTCGGTGCTACGGAAAACGTACAGACGGCACTAACAACTGCGTTAGACATTAATTTACAAGCCAACGAATTGATGACAGAGGCAACCCAAAAATTATTTGGAGGTCTTAAGACCGTTGGTACTGGTTATCAGCAGGTATATAATATGCTTGTTGCAGGCGCGGAAGATACAAGTTTCAAGGACATGCTTGGAGATCAAACTCAATTGGCTAAAATTTTTGCAAGTGTGGCAGCAGATAGTGCGCAATTGGCTCTACAAGACGTACCTGATCCCACAACTTTTCGCAATGAGGTTGCTCGTCGTGAACGGCGGACTGGTGTAGTAAGCAAAGTATATTTTGGAAGTGTAGGATTAGGCTCAGTAGCGACTGTGGGCTTAACTGTTTCTGATCCTATGACTGGATTCACGGGGCTCGCTGCTACTCTTGCTTGGTCGATGTATGCCGGCGGGGCAGCTTATGCAATGCGCGGTAAGGAAGAAGTGTTTGTAAACTCTGCATTTTATAAACTGGGAACAATTAATTACGCCAGATATCTTTCAAATCCAGATGTTTTACAGGCACTCCAAGATCCTGGCTCTGCAACATACCAGCAAAGAAAAGCGGCTGTACTAGAAACACTGGATAACTATCCTAGTATAGAACAGGCCGCTCTTGATAACGCCGAAAATTTTGGTGCTCGAACAGAGCTAGCTCAAAGAGATGATACGGTGCTCTCTGTCGCGCTCAGCCAGTATTTTACGCCGGAAAATATTGCAGCACTTACGAGTCACTCTTCTCCGGAGAGTTTAAATTCACTAGTGTTCCAGCTTCAAGCTCTTCAAGAGATTTCTGAATTAACACCATATGCAACAAGTGTGCAAGATGTTCTTGAGAAAGTTATTATCCAATTTGCAGCCGCTATGCTGAATAACCCACCACCTCCATCTGGCACTCCGGGCGAAGCTTCAGACACGATACAATTGGCAAGTCTCGCAACACCATTGCAAAGCACACCTCAACTCGCCTCAACAAATAGCGGCAGTACTGACACTGAGGTTAATTTTGACGAAGAGCTAGCAACACTTGATGACTTCATGGAGTTATGGGTTTCGACTGAAGTTGCGCCTTTAACCTCGCTTGTTCAACACAACATTACAGAACAAAATGCCACAACTGATGAGGAAAAAGCAGCGATTGTATCAGATGCTGCCAGCGATTATGGTCTTCATGCTGCTGATATGCTGCGAGATGCATTGAATGGGGCGCATGTGCTGAACAGTGATTTGATTGATCCTGCTCTTGATGCCATCCACTCCATTTCAAGTAAAATGGCTGGCCTGGTTTTTGACGAAGCTATTTCCGAAGGCTATACTCTAGATGAAGCACAAGCGCTCTGGAATGAGACATATTACGAAACGACCGAGGCTTATATTGAATTCTATGGTGCCAACATTGCCGAGCAACTTGCACTTGCTGTGATGGGTGACCTTGGGCTTGGTAATGGCATCGAACTTCTCGCCATGGCAGATGTGACTCTTGCGTACATTGAAAAGTATGATGCCAAGTACGGTGAGGATGATGAGGTGTAGGAAAATTGATTTTATTTTCCAGACTCAGGTCCACCAAAAGGATGATCCACCTTCTTCCTCCATCATCGCTCACCAACATCAGGTGAGTGAGCGATGGTGGCTCCGGAAGGATGGAAAATCAAACACGTGTTATTAAAAAACACGTGTCGAGGCGATAGCTTATAAAGCAGATTTTCGAGTGTTACATTTGTATTTGAATTACGCGCGATGAAACTTCACCTGTTGTGTGAGGTGTTGGATTGAATACAGTACCTATGACCCTCTAGTCTTCTGCTTTCTTTATGTTTTCTCACACCGCAAACGCCTGACCACCATCCCTTAACATAAGTAAGCGCTGGTGGTCAGGCGTTTGCTTAGGAGTGCGACAGGCGAAAGCAGAAAGTGAGTGTTTGAGGTTTTGGGATTTGATATATTTATAGTGGGTTTTATGCTCAAACAGCGATTTATAGATGTTCCCAAAATTGGTGATGAACTCTCAAAGTCATTTTAACACGGGGTGCTAAAATTTCACGGAATTGATGTGTGCTCAGATTTATGGCAATTTGTATTTCAGAGACGTGCGCTGTATAACAAGCACTCTGCAAGTCTTCGGGAATAGTCGGACAGCTGAATTCTTAGAAGCACAAAAGGTGATACCGAGCGATACTGCATCAGGGATTGAAACTGAAATTATAGCCATGCGCGAACAGCTTGGCCTTCAAATTGATACCTTGACAGACAACACCACGCAGAAGCTTAGTCAATTATCTGAGAAAATTGTATGCTTAGAAAACGTGATCACAGAAAGTAAAGTGTGGTGTCGTATTTTAATATTCGCCAGCATTGCGCATATCTGCCTCGCCTGCTTTTGGATTTGGTTTCAATCCTAACGATCGCATATGACAATTCTTGGACTTAATTCATATCGCCGATTCTAAAGCGACAGAACTGCGCAAAATATGGCAATTTTTAGCTGTAAAATGTTAGCCATATGTTAGCCAAAAATAATTTTATGAGAATAAATGAAAAGTATCTCTTTTATAACTATATGATTTTGTTAATAAAATATGGTGCCGGCTGAGAGATTCGAACTCCCGACCTAGTGATTACAAATCACCCGCTCTACCAACTGAGCTAAGCCGGCTTTGGAATAGAAAAAAGTAGGCTGAAATATGCGTTAAATTTAGAGTGTTATAGGATACAATAAGTTATACTATCAATATCTATTTTTCATTTTTTGCAAGATTAATATGTTGCCTGCAGTCAAGATATGCACAGCTCTGAAATAATATACATAAATATTTTGACATAAAAGCGCTACTCTACGGTTTCATTTGGATAGACACCCCATAATTTCTTCTGCCTAATCCAACCCTGATGTTGAGCAAAGGATATTTTGCACCACATACCATCACACTTAATAACTCCGCCTAAAATGCCAGCCTCAACGTACAAAATAATATCATTTTTAGTCTCAGAAGTGGTGCGGTAAATGGGTATTTTAGCGCGTTTGCCATTTTGCCCAATCTCGGACCATGGCATTACAGTAATGGTGCGTTTCGCAGAAAGCAATCTATGGAAAATCCATCCTTCAACACCCTCGCTATCACGCACCCGGCGCCAATTGCCTGATTCGGCAATAACCTCAATAGGAAGCCCTGTTTTGCGATAAACCCAGGACACCTTAAAATCCGTACCAGGCCCTTTTCTAACATTAACTTCATTTGATTTAAGGCTTACAAACCTTGGAATGAGCAAGCCACTCGAGCCTTTACGTAAAGCCCCGCCTTTAAGCAGTTTTTCCGCAGACAAACCAACTTGTGCGCTTGATACAGAAAATATAATAAGGCATAAATAATTAAGTAAGAGATTCCAAATCATTGTCCTGTCTACTTCTTTCATGATAAGGATATCATTTTATTTTAAAAGTATGCTGAAATCATGTGATGTCTATGTGATATAACACTTTTAAGAAATGACAAAGAGTGTCTCAGAGATTGTTGTCAGGTCTTACCTAATTCTTAAAATGCATGTTAATGATAAATGCAAGCCATAGAAACATATAGAATTAAAATTAAAACACTCTTACGCTTTTTACGGAGATGCCACGCATGGGCTTGAATAAACCTCTCGTTACTGTAACACGCAAACTTCCAGAAGTCATTGAGACGCGAATGTGCGAGCTTTTCAATGCCCGGTTAAACATCAGCGATAAACCCATGTCGCAAGAACAGCTCATTGAAGCAACTAGAGAAGCTGATGTGTTGGTGCCAACGGTTACAGATCGCATTGATGCGCAGGTCTTAAGCAATGCAAATCCAAATTTAAAACTTATTGCGAATTTTGGCACAGGCGTTGACAATATTGATCTGGAAACAGCTCTCAATCGCGGCATTACGGTGACCAATACCCCAGGCGTGTTAACAAATGACACCGCCGATTTGACTATGGCTTTGCTTCTCACCGTACCCAGACGATTGGCTGAAGGGGCGATGTTCCTAAAAAATAAGGAAAAAGAGTGGTTAGGGTGGTCTCCAACCTGGATGATGGGACATCGAATTTCTGGGAAACGTCTTGGTATTATTGGTTTAGGACGCATCGGTCAAGCTGTTGCTCAACGGGCAAAGTCTTTTGGTTTGCAGATTCATTATCATAACCGTCGCCAGTTGCCACAAGAAATTGAACAAGAATTAGAGGCGACCTATTGGGAAAGCCTAGACCAAATGTTGGCGCGTATGGACATTATATCTTTAAATTGTCCGCATACACCAGCCACTTATCACTTGCTGTCTGCCCGGCGCTTGAAATTGGTGAAACCCACAGCCTACATTGTGAACACCGCGCGCGGTGAGGTGATAGATGAGAATGCTTTAGCGCGGATGCTGGAAGCTGGTGAAATTGCTGGTGCCGGGCTTGATGTGTTCGAGCACGAACCAGCCATTAACCCAAAGCTGCTTGAAATGAAGAATGTTGTTGTGCTACCGCATTTGGGTTCTGCAACTATTGAGGGCCGCATAGAAATGGGTGAAAAAGTTATTGTGAATATCAAAACATTTTTAGACGGTCACGCTCCACCTGACCGTGTTCATCCCTCTATGTTCTAAGTTCTAAATTCTAAATTTTGGGTTTTGAGTTCCTGTCATCGATCAGTGCGCCCTGTATAAATATTACATAAACGGCAATAAGCGTAAGTGCGAGGCCATACCATGTCCAGGCATACATAAAATGCCGATTGGGGATGCGCTTAAGAAAATCCTTTGGATTGAACCCCGTAAGATACGTGTTTGCCTGAGTTGTATGATCAGCTTGCACATAGTAATGTGCATTAAGCGCTTCGATTTCCAACACCCGTTTCATCTCTTTAATGTTCATTGCATACCAAAGTTTTTTGGTAAGATCTGGTTTTGGCGTCAAAAAGCCGTTGTCTTCGGGAATGCGGATCAGGCCTTGCACTTGCATAGAGGCAGGAGAGTAGGGGAGAGGCGATGACTGTGTATTGAGAAGAATATCTTGCGATAAAAAACCACGGTTCACCATAACAATATCGCCTTTAGGTAACACTATTGGCGTGAAAACAAGAACACCAACGCGCCGATCACGCACAGCATAAACATAAACCGTTTTCTCATCCAAAAATTGACCTTTAAGCCTAACATAAGAAAACTGCTCGGCATCTATGACATTCAAACCTTTAGATGAGTTTTTCCAACTCTCATAAGTGGTTGGACCAGCTTGAACAGAAGAGCGAATATCTTGCAGCAGATTTTGCTTCCAAGTGTGACGCTGCATCTGCCATGTGCCAAGGCTAAGCAATATAGCCAAGGAAATAAGCATAAATAGTGTTGATAGGATCAATTTGTATTTTGATACGGGTTTGTCTTTGCTCATGGAAATAAACTATAGAGCGCTCTGTAAGAGTTTAAATACAATGAGGTGATAAGAAATAAGGCCATGACGAAAACACACAAGCCTCCAAAACGTCATCCCCGCGAAAGCAGCAATCTCAAAAAATCGCAATGAGATCCCCACTTTCGCGCGGAATAACGATATGTGTGGCACTTTTAAAATTTAACATGCCATTAGTCAGCTAGTGAGGGGTGCCAGCGCCCCAAACATAAATTGCTGCAAAGAGAAACAACCAAACCACATCAACAAAGTGCCAATACCAGGCGGCAGCTTCAAAACCAAAATGACTTTTGGGTGTGAAATGTCCAGCATAGGCTCGAAACAACATCACAGCCAAACAGATCGTTCCTACGATCACATGAAACCCATGAAATCCTGTTGCCATATAAAAGGTTGCACCATAAAGACTGCCGGAAAAAGAAAACGCCGCGTGGCTATATTCTAGGATTTGTAAAGCCGTAAATATCAGTCCTAGAAAGACAGTTAAACTTAATCCCCATATCAAACCCTGACGATTGTTCTCAAGCAGGGCATGGTGTGCCCAGGTCACCGTTGTACCTGATAATAGCAGAATAAGCGTATTGATAAGTGGCAAACTCCACGGATCAAATGTTTTCACATCAACTGGAGGCCATTGCCCACCTGTAGCCTCAGCCCGGTTGACAAGACCAACTACAAGATCTGTGCTAGCGATAGTTCTGATATCATTGGGGAAGAAAGCTGCATCAAAGTAGGCCCAAAACCACGCTACAAAAAACATGACTTCTGAGGCTATAAATAAAATCATGCCATAGCGCAAATGCAGTTTTACAACAGGCGTGTGCTGCCCTTCTTGCACAGATTCTCGGATGACATCTGCCCACCAAGCATACATGGTATAAAGAATACCAATCATACCGGCAATGAAAATGTAAGGCCCATCCAGGGTCAGGCCTGCAATCTCAAAACCATCTGGTCGCATAAACGCAATAGCACCGATTGCCATAACAAGTGCAGAAACTGAGCCAACAATTGGCCAAGGGCTGGGGTCGACCAGATGATAATCATGCTTTTTTGTGTGTGCATCACCCATTGATTTTACTCCATTGGAGATGTGTTATTGTAATATCCATTGTAACGTGTCCTACGTATTTAAGGTGTCTTATAATCAGCTTTGGTTGTTCTGTCCAACAGCTTTACGGTTTTGCGATGTATTGAGACGCTTTTGTTTTGATTTTTTTACAGGAAAGAAGCTGTAAGATAATGTAATTTCTTGTATATGCTTGGCGTCTTCATCATTTAAAATCTCAGGATCAATAAAAAAGCTTACCGGCATATCAACCGATTGATTCGGAGCTAGCAGTTGTTCTGTAAAACAAAAACACTCAACTTTGTGAAAATATTGTCCGACAATCTCGGGCAAAACTTTAAAGCGCGCTTCGCCAGCAAGAGGTGCGTCAGCAAGATTTTGCGCTTCATAAAAAGCAAGCTTGTTTTCTCCAAGTTTAACAGTTGTCGTATATTCAACGGGTTGAAACTTCCAATTCAAGTTTTTTGAAACATTGGCGTCAAACCGAATTTGTATGGTTTGATTGAGCACCATATCAGAGGGTTTTTCGGCTCTCATTGTGGTTCCGTCAAATCCCGTTACCTGACAAAAAATGCGGTATAATGGTACAGCCGCATAAGACACACCAATCATGCCAAAAACAACCGAAAGCACCACAAGAGCAGTTATCGCATTGCGGCGTTGATGTTCAGCAAGACTATGCGACATAAGCTATCTTTCTTAAGCGTTAAGGCTGTTGCTTATTATGTTGTTCATACATTTCAATAGGCGGTGTATTTTGAAAAATGCGAGATTTTATCGAATGTTGTCCCAAACGTACGATTGTTACAATATAAAACAAAGCTATTAAAACAATAAGAATCAAAGCAATTGCAATAGAGCGGCGGCGTTGACGTTTTTTTTGCTCCGGTGTCATGACCACTGTTTCTGAAGGGAATGCTTCTGAACCGGTCTTTGTATCTGACATCTTTACGCTCTCCTTACGCGAACAAACCAAGCCCTAAGACATTTGCAGACACAAATTCAAACGAGATTTTCAGGTCAAATCCATGCTCAATAAGCAGAACGGCAAAAAGTATGAAAAGATAGAAAATTGAAAACGAAAATAATCTGCGGGCAAACCATATTGCCGTCTCTTCATTCGCACGGTGGGCGAAAATCTGAAAAGAAAGATATAAAAAGTGAGCATTTAAGAGAATAGCAACGCTGAAATAAAGTGCTCCACCTAGGCCAACAAAAGCAGGCAGCATCGTTATTGGTAACAGGCAAACACTATAAATCAGAATTTGCTTACATGTTTCAGAAAAACCAGCCACAACCGGCAGCATAGGAACTTGCACCCGCTCATAATCTTTAGCGCGATATAGTGAGAGCGCCCAAAAATGAGGAGGCGTCCACATAAAAATCATCAGAAACAAGATGATGCTTTCAACGCTAACAGAGCCGGTTACAGCTGCCCAGCCAATCATCGGGGGGAAAGCCCCTGCTGCACCGCCAATCACGATATTATGAGGGGTTCGGCGTTTCAACCACATAGTGTAAATAAAAAGATAAAAACCTATGGTTAGAGCGAGCAAGACCCCGGCAACAATATTGACCAGCAAGCCAAGTGTTACAATTGAAAACAAGCTGAGGACAATTCCAAAACTCAAAGCATCATCAGGGTGAATTTTCCCTCTTGGGATTGGCCGTTTTGCGGTGCGCTGCATATAGCAGTCAATATCCGCATCATACCACATATTCAGCGCCCCGGCAGCACCAGCCCCAACAGCAATACTAATCAAAGCTGTGATGGCTAAAACTGGATGAATATCACCAGGAGCTGATAAAATGCCAACGAGAGCTGTAAAGACGACCAACGACATGACACGGGGTTTTAACAGCGCAAAATAATCCTGAACATCACCGCCGTAGGATGTGCGAACAGGTTGGCTTTGTATGTCTATTCCAGTGTCGGACATAAGTGTGCTTTAAAGTTTTTTATCAAAGTCCATGCTTAAAACTGCCGATGCAGCCTTTTTATTTTACCCGAGGCAATTCCTTATAACAGTGGAATGGCGGAGGAGAGGTAAGTGTCCATTCTAACGTTGTTGCTCCTTGCCCCCATGGATTGCCTGCAGCCTTTTCTTTTCTAATAAAGAAGGCATCAAACACGCCATACAAGAAGATCAAAACACCAACACTGGATATATAGGAACCGTAAGAAGAGATCTCATTAATCCATGTAATTGCGTCGTTGTAGTCCACATACCGTCTTGGCATGGTTGGTGAGCCACCAAAACCTCCCAAGAAATGCTGAGGGAAGAAAATGATATTCACACCGATAAACGTAACATAGAAGTGAAGCTTCCCGATTAATTCGGATGTAGTGTAGCCAAACATTTTGGGAAACCAGTAATACCAACCAGCAAAGATGGCAAACACAGCCCCCATAGAAAGCACATAATGAAAGTGCGCTACGACGTAGTATGTGTCATGTAATTGACGATCAATGCCGGCATTTGCCAAAACCACACCGGTTACACCTCCAAGAGTGAACAAAAAGATAAACCCAATAGCCCAAAGCATCGGAGTGCGGAATTGGATTGATCCACCCCACATGGTGGCAATCCACGAGAACACTTTCACACCTGTTGGAACCGCAATAACCATCGTGGCAAAAACAAAGTAGGCTTGCGTTTCGAAAGAAAGGCCAGCGGTGTACATATGGTGAGCCCAGACAATAAAACCAACAAACCCAATAGAAACCATGGCGTAAGCCATACCTAAATAACCAAATATAGGTTTGTGGGAGAATGTTGAAATAATATGGCTGATGAGACCAAATGCTGGAAGGATGAGGATATAAACTTCAGGATGTCCAAAGAACCAGAATAAGTGTTGATACAATACCGGATCACCGCCATTGGTAGGATCAAAGAAAGCTGTCCCAAAGTTCCGGTCTGTCAGAAGCATGGTAATTGCCCCAGCGAGAACGGGCAAAGACAATACCAACAAGAAAGCGGTAATCAAAACCGACCATGCAAACAGCGGCATTTTGTGCAAAGTCATACCAGGCGCGCGCATATTAAAAATCGTTGTGATGAAATTAATCGCTCCCAAAATAGATGATGCACCTGCAATGTGCAGCGAGAGAATAACAAAATCCATGGCAGGACCAGGGTGCCCATCTTTACCTGAAAGCGGAGGATACATGGTCCAGCCCCCTCCAAATCCAGATCCCCCGGCAGGACCATCGACAAACAAAGACATAATCAGCAGTGTGAAAGCCGTTGGAAGCAGCCAGAATGAGATGTTATTCATTCGGGGGAACGCCATGTCTGGCGCGCCAATCATAAGGGGGACAAACCAGTTGCCAAAGCCTCCAATCAAGGCAGGCATCACCATGAAGAAAATCATAATTACGCCATGGGATGTTGTAAAAACGTTGTACACATGACCGTCAGAGAAAAATTGTAATCCCGGCTCAGCCAATTCATAACGCATTGCAACAGACAAAGCGCCGCCGACAATTCCGGCCATTATTGCAAAAATAAGGTACATCGTACCGATATCTTTGTGATTGGTAGAGAAAAGCCAACGCGTGATCCCGGTTGGAGTATCGCTGTCATGTGCGTTAGCTGCTGGACTGTATCCCATAATTCAACATTCCTGTTTTTATACGTATCTTAATACTATCAAAAGCTCAGCTATTCCAAATGTTTTAAAGTTCGCTTAGAGCTATTTTCCGCAACTTTATCTGTTTTTGATTTCACATCATCGAGGTAAGCTTGAATTAAAAAATCTTTGGCTTTTTCTTCATCGTCTTTAATAAGAGATTGCCATTTTTTGTAATCGTCTTCGCTAACAACGCGAATTTCGATCGGCATAAAAGCGTGATTTATACCACAGAGTTCAGAACATTGCCCATAAAAGATACCTGTTTTTGTGGGCTTAAACCATACAAGCCGCGGTGATCCGGGAATTGCATCCATTTTTGCGCCAAAGGCTGGAACAGTCCAGTTATGAATCACATCTTCTGATGTCACATACATGTAAGTGACCTTGTTGACAGGAACGACAACAGGGTTATCAACCGCAAGCAACCGCGCCGCTGGATCACCTTTTTCTTTTTGTTTCTTGATATCCTCATCATCTAGCATCCGCGATTCAAACGAGATATCTTTACCAGGATATTCATAGCCCCAATACCATTGGTATCCGATGGTCTTCACTACGACATCTGGTTTTGGCAGTGTATATTGAGCAGACAGCAATCGAAATGAGGGGACAGCAATGACCAACAATATAAGAATTGGCACCAACGTCCAGACAACTTCAATCGTTGTATTGTGTGTAACATTAGATGGTTCCGGGTTTGCTTTTTCATTGTAACGAATCACTACCCAAACAAGCAAACCAAGTACAAACAGGGTAATGGCAACAATAATTACAAAAACCATATCATGAAAGCTGCTGATTTGTTCTGCAATTTGTGTTGCAGGCTTATACCATTCCCAAGCTTGCTCGACACTTTGCGAATATGCACTTTGCGTCAGCGTAAGGCATAATACCCAGCAAGCTCCAAGCACCCTAAAAAAATAATTCATGCTATTGAACACCATGCGTGTGCTCCCTAAATAATGGACGTAACAATGTATGTTTGAACATCACATTTATAAAAGACTTAAAACCCTACATTTTCCTTACATAAATATTTTATAAAAATATGTAAATTGAAATCTGGCAATTAACCGCACCCCATGCGTTGCGGATATTCTCAAACACCGTATAAGATATTACTGAATTAATGTCACTTTATAATACTACATTATTACATAAAATATGGTGCGTCAGAACTTCGCATAAAATTTAAGGACAGGTGAATGAGTGTTTGCATTCAAGTCAGAATCGGTAAATTGCCAGTATCTTAAGTGTTCTATTACACACGCAATTTAATTGTAATTGCGCCTTCTTGTAGAGCGCACTATATGTTGTGCAACGTAATATAGATGCCTTTATATATTAATACCGAAAGTTTTATTCATGATAGAAAGCAACTCTTTGTCGCTGAGAATTGTTCACATCAATCTAGCCACTATTATAGCTTTAGCACTGTTTCTATTTGATTCGTCCTTCAGATCTTACGCGCAGAGCGGAACAATTAAAGCAACGTATGGAGCTTGGAATCTCAAATGTGGTCAGGCCCCAGGATCAAAAAATGAAAAATGTGCTCTTGTACAAAGCGTAACAGCGGAAGATCGCCCAAATGTCGGGTTAACTGTCATTTTTTTGAAAAGCGTAGATGGAAAAAGAAAATTATTACGCATTATTGCGCCTCTCGGTGTCCTTTTACCACCAGGCTTAGGACTAAAAATAGATAACTCGGATATGGGGCATACGAAGTTTCTCAAATGCGGTAAAATTGGGTGTATCGCAGAGGCAGTGGTAAAGGAAGATTTTTTAAAGAAGTTTCAGTCAGGCTCTACGGCCGTTTTTATCATTTTTCAAACGCCAGAAGCTGGAATCGGCATTCCGATACAACTTCAAGGATTTAGAAAAGGCTTAGCCAGCTTGAAATGATTATGATGCGGGAAAATGAATAAAAGCTTCATAAACAAAGTGTTAATCAACAAGCCACAAGAAAACCATATTTATTTGTTCACAGCACTTGTTTGGTTAATATGTTTTATATTTGACAATATTAAGTTCATCGGCCAAAGTTCTAAAGAAGTTGTACTAAAAATAATAAACATCATTTCTTGTAAGAATAAGAAATCAACTCGGGTAGATCACTTAAGATGCGTTGCCTTTTAATTTTTTTTGTGAGTGTGTTTTTTGCAGGCTGTTCTCTTGAGCCAACTGCAACAACTCATTTGACGAAGGGTGAAACCTCAAACGTCAGCCTCTTATCAACTGTCAATAATCAATTGCATTCGGCGCAATCCAAATCAGCTGGACAAACAGCATTTCATAATTGCATTGCAGCTAATCAATTCAAAAATGCAAATACGCTGACGACGTTTTTGTATTCCACCAATAGAGACAGTTCAGCACCTCTTATTGTAACAGTTGATTCAGGTGTTTTGTCAGCTTATATCAATCAGATTTGGAATCTCGTGCAGCAAGATCCAGAAGAAATGCGCAATACTATCTTGCGTCACAAGACCCAAGACAATAAATGTTTTAGTGACAAACTTACCGTTATGAACACCGCAGCGACTTCATCTCAAGCAGATGCAACAAAACAAAAAACGTCCAATCTAGAAGATTACCGTAATTCGGCAAAACTTGTTTTAGATATGTATGATTATCTGGATACGACTTTACAAAAAACTGAGTACGCTGAATTATCAGAACAACTCGCGCGTGATCATATTCCAATTCGTGTTCTCTTGCCTACGTCATAGTTTTGCGGTTGCAGGGTCTTGCCAGGCTAGCTCGCGTCCCGGTTTTGGTTCATGAGGAATCAGACGTGATAAAATAAGAGATCCAAAAGCCAACCCTGCTCCTATCAGAAACACTGTTTCAGGGCTCTTTAACCAGACAAACCCTAGAATAACCGGAAGAAATACCGCAGCAATGTGATTGATAGAGAAGGCGACACCCGCGGTGGGTGCAATGTCTGCCGGATCGGCGATTTTCTGAAAATATGTTTTTATTGCGATAGCAAGTGCAAAGAATGCATGATCCAGTAAATATAGCCCTGCTGCAATCCATGGATCACTCACAAAAGCATAAGCTGTAAAAATACCGATCAGTCCAATATACTCTAATGTTAACGCCCAACGTTCACCAAAATGGCCAATCAGTTTTCCGATTTTAGGAGCAAGCAGCATATTAAAGACATGATTGGCAAGAAATAGAGTGGTAATCGCTGTAACGGAATACCCAAACTTTTCCACCATCATGAAACCTGCAAAAACGATAAAAATTTGCCTGCGGGCCCCACTCATAAATACCAAGGCGTAATACAGCCAATATCTTTTACGCAAAATCAGCTTTTTATGTTGCGTAACCTTTTGTGGGTAATAGGGAAAGCAAAAGTACATGAAAACAACAAGGACAAGAGTTATGCTTCCTGTAATTAAATAAACTTCAGCAAAAGAAAGGTCTAATAAACTCCAGGTCAGATAAATCAGGCTGTAAGCCGCAATGGCCGCAAAGGATCCAGCTGCCAATACCCTGCCCAGATTATAGGCTGCCTCATCTTTTTTAAACCATTGCAGGGCAAGGGACTGAGCGATAGTTTCGTAATAGTGAAACCCGATTGACATCAACATAGTGGTGGCATAAAAGCCCAGTTCAAAAGGAAAATATCCTGTGATTGCAACACCAATCCCTAAAAATGTCAGTGCAATAAGAGCAAGACTTTGTTCTCTTACAAAGAGCAAAAGCAGCACTGCGCCAAAGGCCAAAAAACCTGGAATTTCACGGATGGATTGTAAAATTCCGATTTCTCTGCCTGTAAATTCCACCTTGCCAATGGCAAAATTATTTAGCAGCGTAAACCATGTTTGATGTGACAACTGCATGGCAATAGTCATAAGCATTAACAAAATTATGGGACTACGCCAGTTTTGTATTGGATTTACTTGAGGGATTTTGTAAAAAGCTTTCATTTGAAAGCAATAACACGTTAACATATTCATGAATATAGATAAAAACATGCTGATAGTTATACCGGCGCGCATGGAAGCCAAACGTTTGCCTGGCAAGCCTATGGCGGATATTTGCGGTACTCCTATGATTGTTCATGTTTGGCGCCGGGCAATGATGACGGGTGTAGGACGTGTAATTGTTGCGACTGACAGCAATGAAATTTATCATACGATTTTAGAAGCTGGCGGTGAGGCCACAATGACACGAACAGACCACACCTCTGGTTCAGACCGTGTGTTCGAGGCTGTTACCAAGCTTGATCCTGAACAAAACATCGATACAATTATCAATTTGCAGGGGGACTTGCCCACATTAGACCCCAAATTGATATTAGCTTGTACAGCTCCCTTACAAAATCCGGCTGTAAATATCGCTACATTATGCGCTGAAATCACATCTGATTCGGAGCGCGATAATCCAAATATTGTTAAAGTGGTAGGCACACCGTGCGATCAAGGCGGCACCCTGAGAGCTCTTTACTTCACCCGCGCAACAGCGCCCTTTGGCGAAGGACCTCTTTATCATCATATTGGAATTTATGCGTTTCGCCGTAGTGCATTAGAGACATTTATATCATTGCCGCCATCTGTGTTGGAAAAGCGTGAAAAACTTGAACAACTTCGCGCCCTTGAAGCAGGTCTGCGCATTGATGTTACTCAAGTCGACACTGTTCCTCTAGGTATTGATACACCAGAGGATTTGGAAGTCGCTAGAGATTTACTTCGTGAACAAACAATACCATAGCTGTATAAAATTATAAAACTTTCAGAAAGAAGCATATGACCAAAAGTGTTGTTTACCAAGGGGAGCCAGGTGCTCATTCGCATTTGGCTTGCAAAGACTATTTTCCAGATAGCGAAGCCATAGCATGTCCGACCTTTGAAGATGCGCTCGGAGCCGTGAGCTCAAAAACAGGATCACTTGCCATGATTCCTATTGAGAACTCGGTCGCAGGTCGTGTGGCTGATGTTCACCACCTTTTACCAGAATCTGGATTATATGTGGTTGGCGAGCATTTTGAGCGGATAAGACATCAGCTTTTAGTGTTACCAGAAGCCTCTCTAGAAGATCTCAAGACAGTGCATAGCCATACCATGGCACTTGGACAATGCCGCAAGGTTATACGTGAATTGCGGCTCGCTCCTATTTCTGAAGCAGATACTGCAGGATCAGCTCGCATTGTTAAAGAAACGGGTGACCCTTCCATGGCAGCTATTGCGTCACGCCTGGCTGCGCAAGTTCATGACTTGAAAGTTCTTCAGGCTGATATTGAAGACGCCCAGCATAATACGACGCGCTTTTTAATTCTTTCAGCTGAGCCGAATGATGCTGAACCAGAAGAAGGGCCGATTATAACAACCTTTATATTTCGGGTACGCAATGTTCCAGCGGCTCTCTATAAAGCCCTCGGCGGATTTGCGACCAATGGTGTTAATATGACAAAACTGGAATCTTATCAACTTGAGGGCACATTTGAAGCAACAATGTTTTATGCAGATATTGAAGGTCACCCTGCTGACCGTCCGGTTCGCCTAGCTCTTGATGAGCTGTCATTTTTTTCCAACGAGGTGCGTATTCTTGGCTCATATAAAGCCAATCCGTATCGTAAAAAATTACTTGAAAATAGCCCAGGTCTTAAACTAATCCGTCAAAGAGCATGAACGTTTTTAAAGCTCTAAAAGGGTGGTGCTGGTCCAAGAGAGCTAAAAAAGAGCACTATCCCAAGTAATGTAATAAGTACTGCGCCTGTTAGAGAAAGCCCAAACGAAATGCGGGTGGTTAAAGTATGACTGTTTCCAGAGAAAAACAGGATAGCTTTTCGTGAACTTCCTGCAAGAACCGCCAGGGTCGAAACCGTGATGGCTGTACCAATAGCCATAGCAAAAGCTGAGACCACGCCGGCCCAATAAAGACCGTGCGTGATTGCGAAAATCAACACCAAAACAGCACCGGTACAAGGGCGCAAACCCACAGCAAAAATCAAGCTTGCCATATTATAGATCGATGTGTTTTGCTCAATTTCTTGAGCATCTGGCATATGGGCATGACCGCAGGTACTATGGTCATGGTCATGTCCAGAACATCCCTCTCCATGATCGTGGGCATGAGAAGAAAAATACGACCTTAAAACAGAAACGCAGAGCCAAATTCCAATAAGTATTACCAATCCATAACTGAGCGTGATCAGTGTGTTAATACTTTGCTTGATTTCATACCCTGTTGCCTTAAAAAGACCCACCGTAATGCCAACCAGAACAATGGCGGTGATTGCCTGAACGCCTGCGGCTAAAAAAGACAAAATGATGCCTCTGCGAATTATTGCATTATTTGCGAGCATATAAGATGAGATCACAGCCTTGCCGTGGCCTGGCCCAGCTGCATGCACAACGCCATAGATAAAACTTAAACTAATTAAAAACCACCCCGCCGTAAACGATACATTCGTGTCTTTCAAATTGCGGATTGCCTGAGCGAGTTTTAAATGAAAGTCTCTCTGGGTGTTTTGGATCCATTGATAATAGGATCCCAGAATTCCTATATCCTGTGATGGCTCGTTGCTTTGTGCTCTAGAAAAAGCACTTTTGTTTTGGGCATTTTGCTCTTGGACAGTGGGGTGTTGGGCGCGTAATTGCCCCGAACCAATAAAAAGTTGCACTGCGGCGAAGGCGAGCAGTATAAAGAGGGATATCGTTAAATGTGAGATTTTCATATTATACTTTTTTTAAACTGAAACTTATTCGAATACAGGTCTTTGTATGCCAAACTCATCTTCAGTAAAACCCAATTTTACAAAGTTAAACAATAAAGAAGATATTGAACACGGAACAATACTTGCGCCAAAATTTGCAGCTGATGGAACAATACCTGCAATTACAACAGATGCCAAAAACGGTGAAGTTCTAATGTTCGCATATATGAATGCTGAGGCTTTAGCGCTCTCTATCGAAACATCCATAGCGCATTATTGGAGCAGATCACGGCAAAAGTTATGGCGTAAAGGGGAGACAAGTGGCAATGAACAAAAAATTCAAGATATCTGTGTTGACTGTGATCAAGACGTCATTCTACTTAAAGTATTAGTCGCAGGCCATGGTGCATCTTGCCATAATGGCTATAAATCTTGCTTTTATCGATCCATTCTAGCTCTTGGTAGCAGTTCAGAAGATACAAAGCTTACTTTTCATGACAACGAGCTCCTTTTTGATCCTAAAGATGTGTATTAATTTA
>JBCCCO010000038.1:0-24164 GCA_039033475.1 Pseudomonadota bacterium
GTTTGGGAGAGCGCATTTAATGAAATCCCATTCCAAATCCGTCATATCAAAACGCGACATCAACACTCCCCCTCTATAAAATAAGGGAAATGAATCATATTCGCTTGATTGTGTAAACTATTTTATGGGTACACTGCCTAGTGTAGCACGTAGAATTTATACGTATAAGATTTCTAAGTAGTTATTGCGAGCAATCCATAATTTACTGATTTTTATGCGTGCTAAATATGAGGCAGACCCGTATTCAGCACGGATATAACTTTATTCTTAAAGATGCTATTTTCGCACAAAGAATATTCGAATCAGGAAAGTATATATTATGGCTAGAATTGACGGTACGAGTGGAAATGACACACTTACAGGGACGAATGAAAATGACCAAATGTTTGGTTATGCTGGGAATGATTTTTTGCAGGCCTTAGCTGGTAATGACGAATTATTCGGCGGTGATGGTGATGATAGACTTGAAGGTGGTGATGGTGACGATGTGCTCATCGGCGGTGCTGGTAAAGATCAGCTTGTTGGAGGCAATGGGAGTGATACAGTTACAGCAACTTATGCAGATACTTCTATTTATGGTAATACAGTCTCTAATGCTGGAAATTTGGGTGATTTTGATATAGCGGATTTATCTCATATCAACATGGATCAAACCACGATAGATAGCATCGCGTATGATGCTAAAAGCTTTACTGTCGAAGACGGCACCATCTTGTTCACTTTTAAAAACAGAGAACATAACCTTTACGCATCCAATGGGGATAAAGAGTTAGGTGCGATAGGTTTTGAAGCTGTTAGGTTGAATATTGAAAATGGAGCGAAAGTTATTTCTGCAATGGGGGATTTGAATGTAATTGTTGGTACTGATGGTCAGGATAATCTAGAGGGAACCATCTCAGACGATCTTATCTTCGGTTTAGGCGGCGATGATGAAATAAAAGGCAATGATGGCGATGATCAGTTATACGGTGGTTCTGGTGATGATACGGTAGACGGTGAAGATGGTGACGATGTCCTCATAGGCGGTGAGGGAGTTGATACCCTTATTGGCGGCTTTGGAAATGATACTATCCTAGCATCTTTTGACGATGAAGCCATTTATGGAAATGATATCAATAATAACGGCAAAGATGGAGATGTTGATGTCGCAGACTTTTCAGAAACAACAATTAATCAAGACACAAAAGAGTTTTTATCTACAGTAGTGGATCACAGCAAAACGACCATTGAAAATGGTACCATTCTTTTTACATTTAAAGAAAGAAATGTTGACTTTACTGCATTTAATCTAGAGGGACAAAGTCTCGAAGCAAGCGACTTTGAAACTATTCGTTTAAACGTAGAAGATGGTTCTGAGGTTATTTCTTTGATTGAAGATCACAGTGTAATTTATGGTACGTTTGATGACGATGTACGAGTTGGGACTGCTCTGGATGATCGTATATATGGTCTAGCTGGTAATGATGAACTTCGTGGTGGTAGTGGAATGGATTTGCTAGTAGGCGGAGATGGTGATGATGAACTTCATGGTGGCAATGACATTGATCTGCTACAAGGTCGCAGTGGTGATGATTTTTTATATGGTGGAGAAGGAGGTGACTTTATAAGTGGCGGCGGTGGCATTGATACACTTAAAGGTGGTAAAGGTAATGATGTATTGGAGGGTGATGATGGTGATGATACATTATATGGCGATAATGGCGATGATGAACTCAAGGGCGGCGCTGGAAATGATTATATAAATGGCGGCGCGGGCAATGACGAGCTAGAAGGAGGTGATGGTGATGACATCTTGATTGGTGGTGATGGGAATGATGTCCTAGTAGGTGGTGCTGGTGTGGATGGATTTCTGGGAGGTTTAGGTAGTGATATAATTGTTGCAGACCTTGGCGATGATGTTGCTGATGGTGGCGTAAGCTCCAATGATAATGATATCGATACGCTAGTCTTAACAAGTGAAGATCATTTAGATCAAGCAAGCAAAGATGTCTTGGCTAGTATTATTACAAATTATACTATAAATGCGAATGGAACGATTACTCTTAGATTAGAAGATAACTCAGACTTTGAATTATCAGATGGTACAAGAACTCTACGAGTTGAAAATATGGACCAAATTGAGCTTAACGCGGCTTTAGGAACTGAGATTGTAAGTGAACTTGGTTTGCAGCATTATGTGGAAGATAATAACGCCAATGTTACAATAAATGCTCCAGATTATGGTGGGTTGATCAATTTAAGTAGGCTCACCGGTGCAAACGAAAACGCTATTATTCAAACCCTTGTTGCACTAGCAGGTAATGTAGCGCCTATGGTTGATAATGGTGACGATACATATACCATAACTCTTGCAAATGTGAACGCATTTGAAGTTCCTGGTATAGGATTGACCATTAATCTTCCGAGTGAACTCGTTATTTCTTCTGTTGTTGCAATCGCGTTGAATAATGCGGGCGTTCTATTTGCTTAGGAAGAATAGGGCTTAACGCTACAGCGCATTACAAATTTAAGAAGGCCCTTTTCTAATGGGCCTTTTTTGTGGTTCGCTTTTTGTGTGCTGTACTTTAAGCTGCCTCAACTTTGGGAAGACTTGATGCTGTTTTATTCATTTTTTTCTGTACTGTGCCAAATGTTCTCTCTCCAAATAGATGCGTTCCCCCTTTGCCAGGAAAAAGCCAAAACGGGGTTGCTTCACTTGAGGTAACACAATTGGGAAAGTCTGGGTTTTCCGAGGGGCCTGCGACAACTTTTTCCTGTATCATCGAGAGATATTGGTCATTGCTGGATTCTTGCGTATTGCCATTCAGAATAACTCGAGCGCCTGTAGAAAGCGCGTAATTACGGATGCGACTGCAACTCGAATGCTCTGGCGCATAAGAGTCAGAGCCAACGCCGTTCTCGCTCGTCACGCGAATGCCATCTGGCACTCGGCACACAAGTGAGTGATTGCCTTCCGTATGACCAGGAGTATGCATCAACACCACTCCCTCACCCAAATGAAGATCGCCCTCAAAAAAGACGAGGCGTTTTGGATCAATATCAGAAATGCCGCTTGGGCAATACCAATCTTTCTGGTTGGGCAAAGGTTGTGACGCGCCAAACCATTCTTGTTGGTGAACAATCAATTTTGCATTGGGGAAATAACCAGGATTATTCTTGCCACCAATCCATTTGCGCACATCCTGTGTGTGTAAATGGTCATAAGAAATAAAATCAACGTCCTCTGGCGCAATGTCACACATAGCCAGAGCTTCTTCTACCGTTCTGTATGTAGGAGATACAAGGTCATGAAAATAACGCGGTAGCAATTGCATCATTCTCTTAAAGTATGGGGTTTCTGCTCCTGCTTCATGGTCACTCGGAGAAAACAAAAGGGTCCTCACATCACCATTAAAATCAGAATATTGAATGATAAACATCCGGTTGAGCAAGTGAAGCACTGGTGGGAACAAGAACACAGAACCTGCAAACACACCATGATAAGCTAAAGTAATTGGGTAGGGCACACGCAGCAGATTAATGGATCTATAAAATAACACTTCAGGGCTGTTAATGAACCACTCTCTAAAGTCTTCCGCACCTTTGCGCACCTGGCGCAAACGATCACCAGGGTGATTTGCATCACGTGAGCCCTTAAAGTAGTCTAACTGTTTTGTATTTATATTTGTATGAACAGATGCGGGATACATGATTTCCTGATACCTTAAGAGCTTTCAGATTTATTACATGCTTAAATTTATAAGTTTCTGAAATTCATAAATGTCAGTCAAAGATAAAATTCTTATTATGTAATCATAAATACTACTTGTCTTTTGGTCTGTAAAGTAGAGTCATGTGTGTTAGGACATCAGGTCGCAAAGCATGATAAATTTATCAGAGGCTGACAGCTAATAATAGTTTTAGGGGGGATATCAAATAACAATCTTCTTTGTTATCTGTCCGGTACAGCCCTTAAATAATAAAGCGTAGCTCCATAGGGAACTACGCTTTGTCTTTACATATTACAAAGATATTATTCTGCGGCAGTTACATCCGCAATCAAAGGCGGTGTCTCAACTTTCTTCTCAGCAGCAGCACGCGCACGCTCTTCCAAAATCAAGTCATCACGATGATTTGCAATTTTATTCAACCGGGCAATTGTGCCTCCTGTACCCGCTGGGATCAAGCGACCAACAATAACATTTTCTTTCAGTCCCTCCAGCTTATCGCTCTTACCACCAACCGCAGCTTCTGTTAACACTCGAGTTGTCTCCTGGAACGAGGCAGCAGATATAAAGCTGCGCGTTTGCAGTGATGCCTTGGTAATGCCTAACAACACAGGCGTTGCTTCAGCCGGTTGCAAACCTGCAAGCTTTGCCTGCTCATTAACATGATCATATTCAAAACGATCAACTTGCTCACCTTTAAGCAGACCAGTTTCACCTGGATTAGATACTTCCACCTTCTGCAACATTTGGCGAACAATCACTTCAATATGTTTATCATTAATTGTCACACCTTGCAGACGGTACACATCCTGGACCTCATTCACCAGATAAGTAGCTAATTGCTCAACCCCTTTAATAGCAAGAATATCATGGGGTGCAGGCAAACCGTCGAGCAAAAACTCACCTTTTTCAATACGGTCTCCTTCTTGCACACTTAGATGTTTACCCTTTGGAATAAGATATTCAGAAGGCTCCTGAGACTCGTCATCAGGAACAATCGCTATACGGCGCTTGTTTTTATAATCCTTGCCAAATTCAACAGTCCCTGAAATCTCAGCAATAATGGCATTGTCTTTTGGCTTACGAGCCTCGAACAATTCAGCAACCCGCGGCAGACCACCCGTAATGTCACGTGTTTTTGCACTTTCAAGCGGGATACGTGCCAAAACATCTCCTGCTTTAACCTCATCCCCAGGAGAAACAGAGAGCACTGCTTCAACTGAAAGCAAATACTTTGCTTCACCGCCACGCTGCATTTTGACCGGCTCGCCCTTGTCATTCACAATACCAATACCAGGTTTTAGATCTCCACCGCGTGGATTTGCGCGCCAATCGACAATAACACGGTTTGTAATACCTGTATTTTCGTCATATTGTTCCTTAACAGAAATACCTTCGACCAAATCGTCATAATTAACAATGCCATCAACATCTGTCAGAATCGGGCGCGTTCCCGAATCCCATTCAGCAATACGTTGTCCCCGTTTGATTTTATCGCCATCATCGACACGCAAATGAGCACCATATGTCACTTTATAACTGGCACGTTCGTTGCCATCAGCATCAATGATAAGAACATCCAGGCGGCGATCCATGGCAACCAAACGGCCCTGACTATCCCTGACAACTTTACGATTTGGAATTTTAATCGTGCCATCGAACGAAGATTCCAGGAAGGACTGGTCAACAACTTGCGCAATACCACCAACGTGGAATGTCCGCATGGTCAATTGTGTTCCAGGCTCACCGATAGATTGAGCTGCAATAACACCAACAGCCTCTCCGATATTAACAGCCGTACCGCGAGCCAAATCACGCCCATAGCATTTGCCGCATACACCGATCTTCGTATCGCAAGTTAATACAGAGCGTATCTTCAATTCTTGCACCCGCTCATTTTCCAAACGATCCGCAATGCGCTCATCAATCAGTTCACCTTTTGCAACAACTGTCTCGCCTGTGGTTGCAGACACAATCTCTTCACATGAGGTTCGGCCAAGAACGCGCGCCCCAAGTGAAACCATGACTTCACCGGCTTCAATAACGGCAGTCATTTTAATGCCATTCTCAGTTCCACAATCTTCCTCAATAATGATGCAGTCTTGAGCAACATCTACCAACCTGCGCGTCAAATATCCAGAGTTTGCCGTTTTCAGAGCTGTATCGGCAAGGCCTTTCCGAGCCCCGTGTGTTGAGTTAAAGTACTCAAGCACAGACAAACCTTCTTTAAAGTTCGAGATAATCGGCGTTTCAATAATCTCACCAGATGGCTTCGCCATAAGACCACGCATCCCCGCAAGCTGTTTCATCTGTGCGGGCGATCCACGCGCTCCAGAATGCGACATCATGTAAATTGAGTTAATTTGCTTTTCACGGCCACTATCCTCTCTTTGGACCGAAGAAATACGATCCATCATTTCACTCGCAATCTTGTCCGTACACTTTGACCAAGCATCAACGACTTTATTGTATTTCTCACCTTGGGTGATTAAACCATCGTTGTACTGCTGCTCATACTCCCGGACAAGATCATTGGTTTCATTGACAATTTTTGTCTTGGTATCTGGAATAACCATGTCATCTTTGCCAAAGGAAATACCAGCACGGCACGCGTGTTTAAAGCCAAGTCCCATAATTCTGTCACAGAAAACAACCGTTTCTTTTTGGCCACAATGACGATAAACGACATCAATCAGATTAGAAATCTCACGTTTGGTCAGCAAACGGTTAATCAACTCAAAGCCGATACCCTCACGCTTTGGCAACAATTCACCCAAAAGCATCCGCCCAGGCGTTGTATCGTGTATCTCCCTGATAGTCTGACCATTTTCATCTAATGTTTCATGCCGCGCCTTAACCTTTGCATGCAGAGAGACAACACCATGGTCGAGGGCGTGCTCAATTTCTTGTACATTAGAAAAAGTCATACCTTCACCAGGCTCTTTGTCCCGAATGATAGAAAGATAATAAAGTCCCAACACAATATCTTGAGATGGAACAATTATCGGAGCCCCATTCGCAGGATGCAGAATATTGTTGGTTGACATCATCAGCACACGAGCTTCAAGTTGGGCTTCTAGAGATAACGGCACATGAACCGCCATTTGGTCCCCATCAAAATCGGCATTAAACGCTGCGCAAACAAGAGGATGCAACTGAATCGCCTTCCCCTCAACCAGTACAGGTTCAAAGGCTTGAATACCAAGACGGTGCAATGTCGGAGCGCGGTTTAACATCACCGGGTGCTCTCTAATCACCTCGTCGAGAATATCCCAGACTTCAGGCTTTTCTTTCTCCACCAACTTTTTCGCCTGTTTTACAGTAGAAGAGAAACCTTTTGCATCAAGGCGTGAATAGATGAAAGGCTTAAAGAGTTCTAGGGCCATCTTCTTTGGCAAACCACATTGATGCAGTTTAAGTTCTGGACCCACCACAATAACAGAACGGCCAGAGTAATCGACACGCTTCCCAAGCAAATTTTGGCGGAAACGACCTTGCTTACCTTTAAGCATATCTGACAAGGACTTAAGTGGACGTTTGTTTGCCCCCGTAATAACTCGACCA
The DNA here is from genome assembly GCA_039033475.1 of Pseudomonadota bacterium. Taxonomy (GTDB): domain Bacteria; phylum Pseudomonadota; class Alphaproteobacteria; order Rhizobiales; family CBDHHC01; genus JBCCCO01. The sequence goes on from JBCCCO010000038.1 coordinate 7,272, forward strand.
CGACGGCCGTTATCAAACAGCGCATCTACAGATTCTTGCAGCATCCGCTTTTCATTTCGGATAATAATATCCGGCGCACGCAGTTCCATCAAACGCTTCAAACGGTTGTTTCTATTAATAACGCGGCGATATAAATCATTCAAATCAGATGTTGCAAAGCGCCCACCATCAAGCGGCACCAAAGGGCGCAATTCAGGTGGAATAACAGGAACAACAGTTTGAATCATCCATTCTGGCCGATTACCAGACTGAATAAAAGCTTCAACAACTTTTAAGCGTTTACCAAGTTTCTTCGGTTTTAATTCTGTAGTTGCTTCCGCAATCTCAACACGCAGATCATCACGGGTTTGTTCAAGGTCAATCGAACTTAAAAGCTCACGTATTGCTTCTGCACCAATTCCGGCTGTAAAACTATCTTCGCCAAATTCATCTTGTGCATCCGTGTACTCTTCTTCTGAAAGCAATTGCCGCTCTTTAAACGGTGTTATGCCAGGTTCAATCACGATATAATATTCAAAATAAAGTACACGCTCCAAATCTTTGAGCGTCATATCTAGTAACTGGCCAATACGGCTTGGTAATGACTTCAAAAACCAGATGTGTGCGACAGGCGCAGCCAATTCAATGTGGCCCATGCGCTCTCGCCGCACTTTCGCAAGAGTAACCTCAACGCCACATTTTTCGCAGATAATACCTTTGTATTTCATGCGCTTGTATTTGCCACACAAGCATTCATAATCCTTGGTTGGGCCAAAAATACGGGCACAAAACAATCCATCACGCTCTGGCTTAAACGTACGATAATTGATGGTTTCAGGCTTTTTAATCTCACCAAATGACCACGAATAAATCTTTTCCGGGCTGGCGATAGAGATTTTTATCCGATCAAATGTTTTCTGCTGCGATTGAGGGCTGAAAAGATTTATAATCTCTTGATTCATTCATTATCTCCTTGGGGACACATCACCTAGAAAATCACAATTACGAGACACAGGTGAGGTCTTTAACATCACTTTATTTTGAGAACAATTTACTACTCAGCGGCCTGGCTTGGCGGCATAAGTTGCGGGTTATCCTCAAAAGTATGATCTTCAAAAATATTAACTTGAGATGTTTTTTCTTCTGTAGTGAGCTCAACGTTCAAGCCTAATGCCCGCATTTCCTTAACGAGAACGTTAAAGCTCTCAGGAATACCAGCTTCGAACGTATCATCTCCACGAACGATGGCCTCGTAAACTTTAGTTCGCCCGGCAACATCATCAGACTTCACAGTCAGCATTTCCTGCAAGGTGTATGCTGCGCCATAAGCTTCAAGCGCCCAAACCTCCATCTCACCAAAACGCTGTCCACCGAATTGAGCTTTACCTCCAAGAGGCTGTTGCGTTACCAAACTGTAAGGTCCGATTGAACGTGCGTGAATTTTATCATCGACCAGGTGATGCAGTTTTAGCAAATACTTATAACCAACAGTCACTTTCCGGTGGAACGGCTCACCTGTCCGACCATCAAAAAGGGTGACCTGGCCAGAAGAATCGAGCCCTGCTTTCTTCAACATCTCGACGATATTATCTTCTCTTGCTCCATCAAACACAGGGGTCGCAATCGGCACACCTGTTTTCAAATTATTTGCAAGTTCTAGAATCTGCTCTTCATCCAAAGATTTAACAGTATCGTCATCACCATAAACCTTCGTCAATGTGTCTTTCAATTGCCCCATTTCATGAGTGGCACGATAAATATCTACTGCTTCGGCAATTTGACGTCCTAAACCTCGACAGGCCCAACCAAGGTGGGTTTCTAAGATCTGCCCCACATTCATTCGGCTCGGCACACCAAGTGGGTTCAACACAATATCAACGCCAGTGCCATCTTCCAGATAAGGCATATCTTCAATGGGAAGAATTTGTGAAATCACACCTTTGTTACCATGACGCCCAGCCATTTTATCACCGGGCTGAATTTTACGTTTTACCGCAACAAAGACTTTCACCATCTTCATAACGCCAGGAAGCAATTCATCCCCGCGTTGCAACTTATCAACTTTGTCAACGAAGCGCTGTTCAAGAGTTTTCTTTGAAAGCTCATATTGCTTTCCAATGGCCTCAACAGCAGCATTTGCTTTTTCGTTTGCAAGACCAACTTCCCACCACTGTGAGCGTGGCAATTCATCAAGCATAGCCTCGCTTATCAGTAAGCCAGCCTCTAGCGGCTTAGGCGCTTTTGCGATCTCCTGACCAATAAGAGCATCTTTCAAACGACCATAAACATTACGGTCAAGAATTTGCATTTCATCATCACGGTCTTTGGCAAGGCGCTCAATCTCCTCACGCTCAATAGCCATGGCGCGTTCGTCTTTTTCAATACCATGACGGTTAAAGACACGCACCTCGACAACCGTGCCAACAACACCAGGTGGTAATTTAAGAGAGGTGTCACGAACATCAGAAGCCTTTTCACCAAAAATTGCACGGAGCAACTTTTCTTCCGGTGTCATTGGGCTTTCACCTTTGGGTGTTATCTTCCCGACAAGAATATCACCAGGTCTGACTTCTGCACCAATGTAAACAATACCTGCTTCATCAAGATTCTTCAGGGCTTCCTCAGAAACGTTTGGAATATCCCGCGTGATTTCCTCTGGCCCAAGCTTCGTATCACGTGCCATTACCTCAAATTCTTCAAGGTGAATTGAGGTGAAGACATCATCGCGCACCACACGTTCAGAAATAAGGATTGAATCTTCAAAATTATATCCCATCCACGGCATGAAAGCGACCAGTACGTTCTTACCAAGCGCCAGGTCACCCAAATCCGTAGATGGCCCATCTGCAATAATGTCACCAGCTTCAATTGTATCACCAACCTTAACGAGAGGTCGTTGGTTGATACAGGTGTTTTGGTTCGAACGCTGAAATTTGCGCATGTTGTAAATATCAACACCAGACTTTGATGGATCTTTCTCTTTTGTCGCTCGGATCACGATACGGGTTGCATCAACCTGATCGACAATCCCGGCACGACGGGCAGCAACGGCCGCGCCAGAATCACACGCCACAACAGCTTCCATACCCGTTCCAACCAAAGGCGCTTCTGCTTTTACAAGAGGCACCGCTTGGCGTTGCATATTTGATCCCATGAGAGCGCGGTTCGCATCATCGTTTTCCAGAAACGGAATAAGTGCTGCGGCAACAGACACAAGCTGCTTAGGCGACACATCAATATAATCTACTTTTTCCGGAGGAATAAGAAACACATCCCCCTTGTAACGACAGGTTACCAAATCATCTTTAAATGTCTTGTCTTCCGCGATAGGGAGGTTAGCCTGAGCAATATGATAACGCATCTCTTCCATGGCAGAGAGATAAACAACCTCTTCAGTCACTTTACCATCGATCACTTTACAATAAGGACTTTCAATAAAGCCATACTTGTTAACCCGTGCATATGTCGCCAGCGAGTTAATCAAACCAATGTTCGGTCCTTCGGGCGTTTCAATTGGGCAAATCCGGCCATAGTGTGTTGGATGGACATCGCGAACCTCAAATCCAGCGCGCTCACGTGTTAAACCACCTGGTCCCAACGCCGAAAGACGTCGCTTATGCGTGATTTCTGAAAGCGGATTGGTTTGATCCATAAATTGAGAGAGCTGAGATGAGCCAAAAAACTCACGTACAGCGGCGGCGGCAGGCTTTGCGTTGATCAAATCCTGCGGCATTACAGTATCAATATCAACAGAACTCATTCGTTCTTTAATCGCGCGCTCCATACGCAGCAAACCAAGGCGATATTGATTTTCCATCAACTCACCCACAGAACGCACCCGGCGATTGCCAAGGTGATCAATATCATCAATTTCGCCCTTACCATCTCGCAGGCCAACAAGCGTCTTTATAACAGAAATGATATCTTCTTTACGTAAGGTGCGCGTTGTATCCGGACATTCCAAATCAAGCCGGATATTCATCTTTACACGGCCAACCGAAGAAAGATCATAACGCTCGATGTCAAAAAACAAGCTTTGGAAAAGAGCATCAGCCGCTTCTGGGGTTGGCGGCTCACCTGGACGCATCACACGATAAATATCAACAAGCGCTTCTTCGCGGTTATTGCTTTTATCAGCTTTCAGAGTGTTTCGGATAAAAGAGCCTATGCTTATATGGTCAATATCTAGGATAGGAAGATCTTTAACCTCTTTTTCCTTGATCAAGGCCAGTAAGCTGTCATCAATTTCATCACCGGCTTCAGCATAGATCTCTCCGGTCTCCATATTGACAATATCTTCAGCAAGATAGCGGCCATACAGATCTTCATCCTGTAGTAATAAATCTTTCAGGCCAGCTTCCAAAAGCTTTTTGACAAGACGCGCAGTTATTTTTCGTCCAGCTTCAACAACCACTTCACCAGATTTTGCATTGATGAGATCATTGATTGGCTTTTGCCCCTTCATACGCTCTGCATCAAACGGAATTTTCCATCCCTTTTTGGTCGATTTAAATTGAATCGTGTTGTAGAAGGTGCTCAGAATATCTTCATCATCAAGCCCCAAAGCGTGCAGGACTGACGTCACCGGCAACTTACGGCGACGATCAATACGGACATGAACAATATCTTTGGCATCAAATTCAAAATCAAGCCAAGATCCACGATAAGGAATAATACGCGCTGCAAACAACAGCTTTCCTGACGCATGAGTTTTTCCGCGATCATGATCAAAGAAAACACCAGGAGAGCGATGCATTTGAGATACAATAACACGTTCTGTCCCATTGATTACAAACGTGCCATTTAGCGTCATGAACGGAATATCGCCCATATAGACACTTTGCTCTTTAATGTCCTTAACAGAGCGCGCCCCGGTTTCTTCATTGACATCGAAAACAATTAAGCGCAAAGTAACTTTAAGTTGTGCCGCATACGTCATACCACGCTGTTGACATTCTTCAACGTCATACTTCGGGTCATCAAAGTCATACCGCACGAATTCCAAAGTGGCTCTGTCTGAAAAGTCACTGATAGGGAAAACGGAATTAAAGACAGCTTGCAAACCAGTGTCATCACGCCCTCCCTCAGGTTCATCAACCATAAGGAAGGTATCATATGATCGCTTTTGCACCTCAATGAGGTTCGGCATTTCTGCCACTTCAGAGATATGTCCAAATCTTTTACGAACGCGCTTACGGCCTGTAAATGTTTGCGCCATTTGAGCTCCTTATCTCACTCTATAAACATGTATATGCACTTTGGTCGTGTTAACAAAAGCTGCAATGAAAGTATTGTCAGCAATCAATACGATCCAGTCACAGTTCCAAATCGAAAAACAGTTTTTAAGATGCCCTGTAAATATATCTCAATCTAACAAGGCACCTAAAAAGCTGCTTCCTGATTAGCCTTAACAAGGGCACAATCAAGAGCATTAAAAAGGTTTCAGGAGACACGAAACCGGCCTCCTGAAACATCATACATCTTTATTTTAATTCAACGCCAGCGCCAGCGCCCTCAAGCTTTTTCTTAAGCTCTTCAGCTTCATCTTTTGACACACCTTCTTTAACCGGCTTTGGAGCTTCTTCAACAAGCGCTTTTGCTTCTTTCAGGCCAAGCCCCGTAATCGCGCGAACTTCTTTAATAACGTTAATTTTCTTATCACCCGCAGAGGTCAGAATAACATCGAATTCTGTTTTCTCCTCCACAGCCTCCGCAGCACCCGCGCCAGGAGCGGCTGCAACGGCAACAGGAGCAGCAGCAGAAACACCCCATTTATCTTCAAGCATCTTTGAAAGCTCAGCAGCTTCCAAAACAGTTAAACCCGAGAGATCTTCAACAATTTGTTCTAAATTTGCCATTTCTTTTTTCCTATCAATTTGAACCGTAATATAATTTAAAATTTAAGTCTGAATATGTGCTATTGTCTAAGCTGCTTCATCCGTCTTTTGACTATATGCACCAATAACACGTGCCAATTGACCCGCCGGAGCATTGACCACTTGAGCAATCTTGCCTGCAGGTGCTTGTAGCAACCCAACAAGTTTGCCGCGCAGTTCATCCAATGACGGCAAGCTCGCTAGAGATTTGACACCTTCTGGATTAAGAACCGTGTTCCCCATTGCTCCACCAAGAATGACCAATTTGTCATTATCTTTGGCAAAATTTGTTGCCACCTTTGGTGCTGCAACCGGGTCATCAGAATAAGCAATAACGGTTTGACCTGAGAACAAGTCAACCAATGCTTCAGCCTCTGTTCCTTTCAGTGCAATTTTAACAAGCCTGTTCTTCGCAACTTTCACATATCCACCAGCATCACGCATTTGAGACCGTAGATCTGTCATCTCGGCAACGTTCATACCAGCGTAATGGGCAACAATGACCACACCTGCATTTTTCAAGGTGCCGTGCATTGTCTCTACGAGCTCATGTTTTTCTGCTCTTTCCACGTGCTCTTCTCCAAATATTTGAAAGCAAAACTTTACTTTCAATGTTGCGCCATGACCGCTGCAAGACTTTCACGCCTTAAATTTTTAAGACAAGTACAAAGCTTAACAACGGCCCTACTTGCCTGCCCTTGCCACCTGCCCATAATCAATATGCGCTTGGCGAAATAAGGTTCAAACTGATACCATTTAAAATACTTTTCTAAACACCATCCGTTTGTCTTATGTCTCATGCAGGCCCAAACTAAAACTGACTTAAGCAACTTTAAAAAAAAGAAATACTTTATTTTAGAGTCACACCTACAATCTCGGACAGGTTAAAGCTAAAAATACTTTTTAGCCTTAACTTTAGATACTTACGCATCTAAATCTTTTAAATACCAACGAAATTGCTCTGCAAAAAACATTTCATTGATCTAAAACTCATTTTCATACGCAATTTTTTATGCGCTTGTCATGCTACTAGGCTCTACGCGAACACCTGGCCCCATCGTTGAACTAATGGCAACCTTTTTCACGTACGTCCCCTTTGCACCCGTCGGTTTTGCTTTCATCACTGCATTAGCAAACGCTTTGATATTTTCAAGCAGTGCATTTTTATCAAAACTGGCTTTACCAACACCGGCATGAATGATGCCTGCTTTTTCGACACGAAATTCTATGGCACCACCTTTAGAATCTTTCACAGCCGCTTCGACATTTGGTGTTACCGTGCCAACCTTTGGATTAGGCATTAATCCGCGCGGCCCCAGGATTTTACCCAAACGCCCTACAAGGGGCATCATATCAGGGGTCGCGATACAGCGATCAAATTCAATCACGCCTTTTTGCACCTGCTCCACTAAATCTTCTGCACCAACAATATCAGCCCCAGCAGCTTTTGCTTTTTCCGCGTTTTTATCTTTCGCAAACACCGCGACACGGACAGAACGACCAGAGCCATTTGGCAGCTGACATACGCCGCGCACCATCTGATCTGCATGACGTGGGTCAACACCAAGGTTCATCGCAACCTCAATGGTTTCATCAAACTTTGCCGTAGCACTTGTTTTCACCAGTTCAATTGCATCTTCCAAACTATATTGCTTACTACGATCAAGCATTTCACGCGCTTTACGAATGCGTTTTCCTTCTTGTGTCATAATGCTAACCCTCCACCTGCAGGCCCATGGAACGGGCAGAACCGGCAATAATTTTCATAGCCTGATCAACATCATTGGCGTTGAGATCTTTCATTTTTGCCTCAGCAATCTCACGCAATTGGTCTTGCGTGACCTTACCGGCAGCATCCCGGCCTGGCGTTTGAGAGCCCTTCTTTAGACCAGCCGCCTTCTTCAGATAATACGCAGCTGGTGGTGTTTTCATTTCAAAAGTAAAAGATTTATCCTGATAGATCGTGATAATAACAGGCACAGGGGAGCCTGGCTCCATATTTTGACTGGCAGCATTGAATGCCTTACAAAATTCCATTATATTGATACCACGTTGTCCAAGAGCTGGACCGATAGGAGGTGAAGGAGAAGCTTGACCTGCAGACACCTGCAGCTTCAAATATCCACTAATTTTTTTTGCCATTTAACAATCCTTTACACTTAATATGTTTGTATACACATGATGCCAGACCAAGCCTGAGCTGATCCTCAAATGTTCGACAAACTCAAATTGCATCCTATCAAAGAAAACAATACATAAGTCAGTCTATAAAGGTTTGTGGTACGGCCATCACCCTGTGAGGCAAACACAGCGCTAAACCTTCCACAACTCGTAAGGCAGCTCAAAAGTTAAACTTTCTCCACTTGCCCATATTCCAATTCAACCGGCGTTTGACGGCCAAATATTGATACTGTAACTTTTAGCCTTGCCCGCTCTTCATCAACCTCCTCAACCAAACCGTTAAAGGAAGCAAAAGGACCATCCGCGACACGAACCTGTTCCCCGATATCGAAAGATATTGTCGGCTTTGGCCGCTCAACACCTTCTTGCACCTGATGCAATATCCGCTCCGCCTCAGCATTTGATATCGGCCGTGGCCTGTTGTCTGTGCCCAAAAACCCTGTAACTTTTGGTGTGTTTTTAATCAAATGATAAGCCTGATCTGTCATGTTCATTTTGACCAAAACATATCCAGGAAAAAATTTCCGCTCTGCATTGATCTTCCGACCACGACGAACTTCTATAACTTCTTCCATAGGAACAAGAATATCATCAAAGTGATCTTCCAAGCCTGCATTCGCAGCACGTTCTTTTATTGCTTCCGCTACTTTTTTTTCAAAATTCGTGTAAGCGTGGACAATATACCACCGCTTTTTGCTCATGCCAGTATCTAATCCGCTTCTAGTACACTTCATACATCCAAATTATTGTTTTGGATATATGAAAGAATTAACCGCCTATTTATGTAAATTAAAATACGCTACACTGAGCTTACAAGCCAATGATTCATAATCTTTAAGCTCAATTGCCAAACGCAACTTTTAATCACACACAACTTTTACCGACCTAATAACTGCCCAATCAAAAATGCTATAATTTGATCCGCCGCAAAAAAGAATATTGAAGCCAGGATTGCCATTATAAAGACCATAACAGTCGTTACCAAAGTCTCATTGCGTGTCGGCCACGTCACTTTAGAAACTTCAGAACGGACTTGCTGAATAAACTCCACTCCTTGCTTGAGAGGCTCTAGCATCCGCTGAGCAAGTCCAGATGAATTAGTTTTAGCCATAACTATGAAAACAAACCTACGATGTTGTGCTAAGACACAAGCGACACCATCACAAAAACATTCTTTTGTGGGAAAATCGGATGGTTTGCTATACACTGTTTAAAAAAAAATACAAGAGGGTACATCAAGTTTTTTCACTTTTTATGAAAAAAACTTAAGTTATGCGCCAAATCACAGTATACGGCTCCAAGTGGAAATTTGAAAATGTACCTTGTTACAAGTAAGATAGGTTGATACATGTCAGTTTTAAGTTTTCACCCTCTGCGTCTCTATGAGATGACATCAGGAGCATCTAATGTAAATTTATTCACATTATTAGGCTCACCGTCCGCCCCGGTTAATATCCTGGCATAGCCAACCCTCTAAACCTACAAAATTCTTTCGAATTGGCTATATGCTAAAATTGCACCTTCTGCATAATGCGGCACTTTGGCGCGACTATCCTTCGCACAATAATACTGAAATCCATTCCCAAACCACTGTAAAACCCTAATAGAAAACTCCAATTGGGCTATCACCATGTATAGAATTTAAAGCGTGGAAATTAGGCTTTAGATGTGAATGATTGGAAATAAAAGATATCATTAAACAGAATTATAATATAATGAAAATCAATGTAAAATTGTTAGCCTGTCGTGTCGCTTTTGTGTTAAGCAGAGGTCAAAGGTGGAACAAATGAATTATGAAGAATTTTTCCAAAATAAAATAGATACCCTTCATCAGGAAGGCCGCTATAGGGTTTTTGCAGACCTTAAACGCCATGCCGGCAACTTCCCACATGCTGCGCGTTTCCACGATGATGGTACTGATAGTGTTACGGTTTGGTGCTCGAATGATTATTTAGGAATGGCACAAAATCCAGATGTTATTGCGGCTATGCATAGCGCCCTAGATGAATGCGGTGCGGGCTCTGGTGGAACGCGCAACATTTCAGGCACAAATCATTATCACATTTTACTTGAGCAAGAGCTTGCGGACCTTCATGGGAAACCTTCCGCTCTCTTGTTTACATCTGGCTATGTTTCAAACTGGGCCGGACTTGGTACTCTGGCAGCGCAAATGCCCGGCTGTATTGTATTATCCGATGAGCATAACCATGCTTCCATGATTGAGGGGATTCGCCATAGCCGCGCTGAAAAACGGATTTTTAAACATTGTGACGTGGCGGATTTAGAGGCGAAATTAAAAAGCCTTGATCCTAAGTTGCCTAAAATTATTGCTTTTGAATCCGTCTATTCTATGGATGGTGATATCGCCCCTATTGCTGATATTTGTGATCTGGCAGAAAAGTATAATGCTATGACCTATTTGGATGAAGTGCATGCTGTTGGTATGTATGGACCACGAGGTGGCGGCATAGCTGAGCGTGAAGGCCTTATGGACCGGATTACCGTTATTGAAGGAACATTAGCAAAAGCCTTTGGGGTTATTGGCGGTTATATTGCAGCCTCAGAGAATTTATGCGACTTTGTTCGCAGCTATGCCTCAGGCTTTATTTTTACAACATCTTTGCCTCCTGCCATTGCAGCTGGTGCGCTTACAAGTATTCAACACCTTAAGGTGAGTAGCAAAGAGCGCGACTTACAAAAAGAGGTGGTCGCGCAAGTTCGCCGCAAACTGGATACCATAGGCATCCCCTATCTCAAAAATGGCAGCCATATCGTGCCCGTCATGGTTGGTGATCCGGTGAAATGCAAATGGATTAGCGACTGGCTTTTAGAAAATCGTGGCATATATGTTCAGCCGATCAACTATCCAACCGTTCCACGCGGGACAGAGCGATTGCGTATTACCCCATCACCGCTACATACAAATGAAGATATTGATAAACTGGTTTCTGCATTGGGTCAGCTATGGTCGGAATGTGCGCTTAATCGCGCTGTAGCCTAAAATTATTAAAAGCGTTAGATGGCATTATGGGTTCTCTGTTTGGACTTTCTTTATTTGGTCTTGTGTTGGTTATGTTTTTGGCACCCTCGTTTGCTGCAAGCGATGCCCAAAAGGGACGCAAGCTTTTTAAAAAATGCATTGCATGCCATACGGTTGGTGGAAAAGCAAAGAATAAAGTTGGCCCTATCCTAAATAACATTATTGGTCGCCAAGCCGGTACCGTTGAAAGATATAAGTATTCAAAAATCAATAAAGCTGCTGGAGAAGCTGGATTAAAATGGACAGAAGAGGCAATTACAGCCTATTTACCTGATCCCAATAAGTTTCTCAGAGCGTATTTAAAACAAGCAGGAAAGCAGGCTCTCGGCCGAACAAAAATGACGTATCGTCTGAAAAAGAAAGATGAAATTGCTCATATTATTGCTTTTCTTAAAACACATTCAAAACCCATTGAGGAAGGAAAGTCCCAAGATAATACTCCGACTGCACCAAATAAGCAAAAAACTCAATAATGCAGGCGCAGCGTTTAAAAAATGGCGTAGCATTAAAGCTTCATGTTCCTCACCCTCTACTCAATTAACGCTGGCTTCAAAAATTACAAAAAAATCATCACGTCATATTGAAACCCTAATAGTCTCTCATTAGGATAATCCAAATTTAACAAAGCTATAAATAGGATGGATTGTTAACAATGGTTTCAAAAACGAAGCTTGATCGCCGTACTTTTGCAAAACTATGCCTTATGGGATGCGCTGGAACGACTCTTTTTCCTGATATAGCATCAGCTCAGACTCATCATCTCTTCGAGCAATTGCAAAACATTCAGCTTGGGGCAAAACAAGACTTTTCTCTTGAAATTTTGATTGCTAGAGCCCGGCAGTTATCAAAAAAAAATTGGGTTCCCCCACAAATTAAGTATGATTCACAACTTCAATCTATTGATTATGAGGCCTATCAAAAACTCCGCTTTTCAAAACAAAAAACTATTGTAAGTTCGAAAAACAAAACAGCCGCTTTGCAGTTTTTTCATTTGGGTCGCTACTTCAAAGAGTCTGTACAAGTTTCTCTTGTTTCCCAAAACATATCTCGTGAACTTCTCTACACTCCTGATTTCTTTGAAATTCCTAACGACCATATCGCTCGAAGTTTACCAAAAAACCTTGGATTTGCAGGGTTCCGTGTTATGGAATCACACCTAGAAAGTGATTGGATGGCTTTTTTAGGGGCCTCCTATTTCCGCGCCTCAACACCCTTTGATCAATATGGATTATCAGCTCGGGGAATTGCCATTGATTCAGGATTGCCAAAGGATGAAGAGTTTCCGAGATTTACGGCGTTTTGGTTAGAGCCCATAACGCAAAATGAAAATCAGCTTAACATCTACGCTCTATTGGAAGGCCCTAGTATTACAGGGGCGTATAAATTTAAATGTCATCGTGACACCAGCTTGATTATGAATGTTGAGTGCCATGTGTTTGCGCGCAAAAATATCGACCGCATGGGAATTGCACCACTCACGAGTATGTTTTGGTATGATGAAGCAAACCGCACGCGCGCTATTGATTGGCGACCTGAAATACATGATTCTGATGGTCTTGCGCTATGGACAGGTCGCGGAGAAAGGATTTGGCGTCCATTAAACAATCCATCCCGCGTCATGACCAATACATTTAACGACACCAATCCAAAAGGTTTTGGCTTATTGCAACGTGATCGCAACTTTTCGAATTATCAAGATGACGGCGTTTTCTATGATAAACGTCCTTCACTCTGGGTTGAACCGACCGAGGATTGGGGCGAAGGCTCTGTGCATCTTGTTGAAATTCCAACACAGGATGAAACTTTTGATAATATTGTTGCATTCTGGACACCGAAAGATCCGATAAAGTCGAGACAGTATTCTTCCTTCTCTTATAAACTTCATTGGATTGATGACTTACCTTACCCAAAAGATCTCGCCGTAACGAAGCAGACCCAAACAGGAGTTGGTGGTGTTCCGGGCCAACCAAGACCTCAAGGGGTTAAAAAGTATGTGATTGATTTTGAGGGAGATGTGCTATCTGGCCTGACACGTCATGATCCAGTTGAGCCGATTATTACAACCTCTACAGGGGAAATTCAAAATCCATACGCTTATCCTATTGTCGGTCAACAGAACCAATGGCGACTTGTTTTTGATTTAAAACCAGCAGCCAAAATAGATGTGACAAATTTGCGCGCTTACCTGAAATATAAAGATAAAGCACTCACTGAAACATGGCTATATCAGTATGTTGTGTGAGTTGATAACCTAATCACCAACAAGTGAAAGCACAAACTCATTCTTGTCATAGCTTACCGTCTGACCACTTATAATCGTGGCTTTTGCGAGCGGCAGAACTTGGCTCAATGTTTTTAAGGCAACTTCAGCATTTTGACGGCTCATATTTTTAGGCAAAAACTGCCGTCCTGATTTGCTTGATATATCAACAAAAGTGAATTCAAACGCACCATTGGTTTTCGTTTTTCTTGCAGTGATTTTAATTAAAGGATCAATAAATTCACTTCTTAGATATATCAGTAAGATAGTTTGTTCAAACAATGTTGTTAGAGGTCTTACACTTCCCATAACAGTGGGTAGTTTTTGTGGCATTTGCAACTCTACACTTAAATTTAGGTTGCGTACTTTTGCGCTCCAATTGGTTAGTGCCTCAACAGAATCAAACGGAGCAGGCCCTTGTTGTCCTGAAAGTCCATTTTGAAATTTGCCATCTAACAGTTGTACAAGTATTCGTGCAGATTCATTTTGCACAACATTCTCACCCATCTGCACTTTCATCATGAAAGTTTGGCCTTCTGTTGCCTTTAATTTTGCCTCAAGCTTACTGACTGCCTCCTCATGTTCTGGAGTTGGTAAAACAATCACAACATAGTTTGAGGTTTTGTCTTTGATATTTTCAACAATTGTTCCAGAAAGCGCACAAGGGATTTCTTCTTTTCCCGTAATAAGGAACCCGCAGGTTACGGTATTCTTTTTCTCTTCCATAAAGCTCAAAATATTTACCGGTTTATTTGAATTTATGTGTTCGAAGCGAAAAAAATCCTGATTTTCAGCTTTAAGAGCTCTAAGACTAGGAACTCCAAAAAGCTTTAAAGCCTTTTGATTGGCTTCAAAAAGTGTACCATCAGGCGCAAACTGCATAACGGCATGTCCTGTTTTTGAAACCAATTGCTTTGCCACATTAAATTCATTCCGATAAAGTCTTGAAACAGAACGAAAAAGCCTATTAGAAGCCTTTGCCAAATCTCCCATTTCATCACTACGCTTTAATTTTATTTGATAGTCATCTGCCAGCCATGGTTTGGCTGTAGCAAGCAATGCTGATGTTGAGAGTTGTTTCAATGGCAAGGCCACCCAAAAGTAAAGTTGAAATACAACAGCAAGACATGTCACTGTTGCAACAGTAAAGACTGTCCCGGCAAGTTCAGTAATATGGTTCCACAGCGCGTTGCGCATTTCGGTGACATCAAGCCTAAGAATAAGGTGGTATGACAAACCTGTTTCGTCTGGAGGCATATACATATCTAAACAACAATGAGAGGGGTCTAAGTATCGTATGTGTTTTTCTGAATTTATCCCTTCCCAGGATAAAATAGGCTCTTGTCCGAAAGAATTAATTTTGTTTCCTTCGCGGTCATAAATATCCGCGCCTTTTATATCTCCGATTGCCATTAAACGCTCACCAACACGTTTAGTGAGAGCCGTATCTTCAAAACGAGCTTCTTCAATCATAGCAACAATGGCAATTTTGGCGCGTCGTTCTACTTCCGTGTATAATTTCACCTCACGGGTCATAAGCGAAGGAATAAGCCAGAACAATTCGGCTAAAACAATGCTGATAAATGCCGCATAAAAAAACGTCCGCACCATACGAATGCCATTGCTCGGCATTTTGATATTCTCAGAGCCTTGCTCTTTATCCGGGGCATAATCGAGAAGGGTGTCTGACATAATAATGCGCAATCTGAATGATAATTTGAGGTCAAAATTTAGCTTCAGAGTACACTGTCATTGTTAAATCAAGCTAAATTTCAATTAAAATAGAGGCTGTTTGAAAAAATTAGTTACATTTTCCGTTAAAAAATCAGTTTTTATTAAGAATAAATGAAGATAAATCAGGAATTTGCGTGTATAACTGAGTATTTGAAAATGCTCTTACTTGAGCAAAAACACAATCCGTTTTCGAAAGAGGAAACACATTAAAATGTCTGGAAAAACATTAACACGCGCTGATCTCGCGGAAGCAATCGTACAAAAAGTAGGATTACCTCGAAATGAATCTGCTGAACTCGTTGAAATGGTTTTATCTGAAATTGTCCAAAGCTTGGAGAATGGTGACACAGTAAAACTGTCATCTTTCGGATCATTTGGAATTCGAGAAAAATCTGAAAGAATGGGAAGAAACCCAAAAACTGGTGAAGAAGTCCCAATTACACCTAGACGTGTCCTTGTTTTTAGAGCAAGTAATATTATGAAGAAAAGGATAAACACTTCACTATTGCAAATAAAAGTGAAGCAAAGAGCAGCTGAATGATCCTTTTCTAATGTGTTTTTATTATGGCCTATTTCTTGTTTCACAATTAATATTGCCGCAAAACTTAGGAGACATCATGGACGTAGAAAAAAAATCTGAAGCTTTTCGTAACATTAGTGAAGTGGCAACTGAGTTAGACGTTCCAAAGCATGTCTTACGGTTCTGGGAAGGGAAATTTACCCAACTGCGCCCTATGAAACGAGGTGGCGGACGGCGGTATTATCGCCCTGAAGATGTGGAATTGCTAAAAGGCATTCGGCATTTGCTGTATTCAGATGGCTTTACCATACGAGGTGTACAAAAATTACTGAGAGAAAAAGGCATTGATTTCGTTAAACAATGTGCACAAGAAGGAATGAAGGGGGCTCAATCTCGAGCAGAGATTTCTTCTCTCTCGCAGACAGACCAAGAAAAAACAAAAGATAAAGTTGTCAGCCTTCAGCCCAAACCTGGTGAGGATGTGGTTCATTCCGAAAAAGAAGCGATCATCCTGTCTGCTTTAGGTGAATTAGAGGCTTGTCGAAAAATCTTGTACAACAGCAAAGAGACGTCTTAGATGTAGAGACTATCACTTTGCAAATGAGTTCATTTCATATGCTCTAAGTTTTTAAAAGCAAGCAATTTTTCTGATTTAAAGTGCACTCACTTTAAATCGGATTGCTTTAGGTTAAGATGTGCAAGATCTTATAGATGTGATTTCGACAGATCCAATATAGCTTATAGCTGTTTTATCATATTGAGTTATTAACTTTTTAGCCTTCTTCAATTTATGAAAGCAAGGTTCAACTAAGTTGGCAAGATGTAGGTAAAATCATCAATTTGGATCTGCTATTTGCAGTTTTTACGATCAGACATTATCGGCGTTCTGCCGTCTTATTCAATTTTTTATCAAATATAATCAGCATCTTGACCCTTATTCACAATCAACGCTTTGGGAGCTGGCAAGTCTTCATCTCGCAATCTGTCTTAAGCTCGGCAGACAGAAGATTCACCACCTGCGATATAAATTTTCATCTTTCATAGGTAATTCACTGAAATTATTGCGTAAATACATTTTACTTGTAAGGTCAGCTTTGGAAACAGGTAAAACAGTATTTGAGAAAATTTAATGGTATTCCAAGAAAACATTTTCATTTTTTCTTGAAGCAATCCTAATGGAGGTTTAATAATGGATCTCCAAAGGAGTTATTGGCTGACTTAAAAAGATTACTGTAATATTGGGGCAGTCCTAAGGGCCTGACCGAAAAGTAATTGTTTTATTTCAATGGGTTACAAACTAAAA
>JBCCCO010000039.1:0-23947 GCA_039033475.1 Pseudomonadota bacterium
ATTTATTGCAGCATCTGAAAACTGGCATGATGGTCATTATGGATAACGCGCCTTGGCATAAAGGAGACGATATTCGGGAATTGATTGAAAGTACAGGAGCCAAGCTACTCAAACTGCCGCCTTATTCACCTGGCCTAAACCCGATTGAAAAAGCCTGGGCAAATCTTAAAAACGCTATTAAAAAAGCAAAGAAGACAATCTCTGACATCGGAGAAAATATCAATATGCAAATCAAAAATATGAAGAAGGTCTAAATGTAATTAGCTATAGTATTGCCTAGGTGAAGGTCCAGAGCAATTTTGAAAAACAGTAAATCAGAAATTGAAGTGGAAAACTTGTGTTTTAATGACTGGTATGCTTTTGCAGTTAAAAAAACATAGCGTGTGCAAAACGATAGATTCTAATAAAAGTATAAATTTTATGGAAAATTTAATCTGATCAGTATGCCAATCGGTTCGGTTTTTGTATATTTAATGTAAATGTTAAAGCAAAATTAAATGATTTTCTGTTAACGAAAACCTTTGCTATTCGATATTATAATATGTTTTATTCCGGACAAAATGATGCATATGATTCTGAAAAGTGGATAATGCTTTTTGCATAAGATCTTGAGTGTCATTACAAAAAACAACATGATATAAGCATTTAAAAAAATTACATTTTCACAAAAAGAGACGAGCACGTATCAAACATGCCTGAATTGTTGCAAGATTATCTACCAATTGTTGTTTTTATAGGGGTTTGCCTCGCAATTGGTCTTGCTTTAATGATCGCTCCGTTTCTTATTGCCGTACGTAATCCTGACCCCGAGAAAGTTTCAGCTTATGAATGTGGGTTTAATGCATTTGATGATGCACGAATGAAGTTTGATGTGCGGTTTTATCTGGTCGCAATATTGTTTATTGTTTTTGACTTAGAAGCTGCATTTTTGTTCCCGTGGATTTTTGTCTATAGCGAGAGCAATTTGGCATATTGGGCGATGATGATTTTTATTGCAGAATTATTTCTTGGTTTCATTTACGCCTGGAAAAAGGGAGCTTTAGAATGGGATTAATCAAATACCCGCTAAATTCTCCAACGTTTGAAAAGTCTTCTGAGGGGCGCTCTGGCGGACTGGACCTATCAAAACAAGACTCACATATTGCAGATTTTTCTGAAAATTTGTCAGACAAGGGCTTTTTGCTCACAACCTCAGAAGGGTTGATCAATTGGGCACGGACGGGTTCGCTGATGTGGATGCAATTTGGTTTGGCGTGTTGCGCCGTTGAAATGATGCAAGCTGCGATGCCAAGATATGACCTGGAGAGATTTGGCTTTGCACCTCGGGCTAGCCCACGCCAATCTGACGTTATGATTGTTGCTGGCACACTGACCAACAAAATGGCCCCTGCCATGCGCAAGGTCTACGATCAAATGCCAGAGCCTAGATATGTCATTTCAATGGGCAGTTGTGCTAATGGTGGTGGCTATTATCACTACTCTTATTCTGTAGTGCGCGGTTGTGACCGCATTGTCCCGGTTGATATTTATGTTCCAGGATGCCCACCAACAGCAGAGGCGTTGGTTTATGGTGTTTTAATGTTGCAAAAGAAAATTCGGCGTACCGGTACGATTGAAAGATAATTCGTGGGTGTGCGGTGATTGATTTAAGATTGAAGGTCTATTTAGAAACATATGGATGAAGCTCTTAAAGAAACTGGCGAACTTTTAGAAGCAACTTTAGGTGTAGCTCTCATTAATTGGAAGATTGCTCATGGCGAACTCAATCTAACTGTGCCCCGTAGCGAAATTTTAAAAGTTTTAAAATTTTTGCGAGATGATAGCAGATGTTTATTTCGCGTGTTGATTGATATATGCGGGGTTGATTATCCAGAGCGGGCAAAACGCTTTGAGGTTGTCTATCATCTTCTAAGTCCAAAGCAAAATCAACGGGTTCGCGTAAAGTTGGAGACAGATGAAGCCACGCCTGTTCCAAGTTGTGTTGAACTTTTCCCATGTGCAAATTGGTTTGAACGTGAAGCCTTTGATCTCTATGGCATTTTATTTTCAGATCATCCGGATCTGCGACGTATTTTAACAGATTACGGTTTTCGCGGTCATCCATTGCGCAAAGACTTCCCGCTGACAGGATATGTTGAATTGCGCTACGATGATGAACAAAAACGCGTAGTATATGAACCGGTTAAACTTAGCCAAGAATTTCGCTCATTTGACTTTATGAGTCCTTGGGAAGGCGCTGAGTATATTTTACCAGGCGATGAGAAGGCAAATTCAAGTGAGGAAAACGTTTAGAGGTCATGTCAGGAAATTTTGATTATATTGATACAGAGCAACTTCATATAGCTTTTGGGAGTGCAACGTACTCCGTCATCCCAGCGAAAGCTGGGATCTCTGGAACTTGCCATGAGATTCCCGCTTTCGCGGGGATGATACCCTGGGATTTTATATGTTTTATTCGTAATGGTTCTGTGTGCCGACAGAAAAATTCCATGGCTTTGCATCCTTAAAAGATAAAACGCCATAGACTTAAAGAAAGACAACCATGGCCGAAACTGAGATTCGCAACTTTAATATCAACTTTGGTCCGCAGCACCCGGCGGCCCATGGTGTTTTGCGTCTTGTGGTTGAGCTTGATGGTGAAATTGTCGAGCGTGTTGACCCTCATATCGGTTTGTTGCACCGGGGGACAGAAAAGCTCATTGAGCACAAAACTTACCTCCAAGCTGTTCCTTATTTTGACCGGTTAGACTATGTCGCACCAATGAATCAGGAGCATGCTTTCGCGCTTGCTGTCGAAAAATTGCTGGAAATAACAGTGCCTATACGTGGCCAATTGATTAGGGTGCTGTATTCTGAGATTGGTCGCTTACTATCACACCTTTTGAATATAACCACGCAAGCGCTTGATATTGGTGCGTTAACACCGCCATTATGGGGGTTTGAAGAGCGCGAAAAGCTCATGGTGTTTTATGAACGTGCCTCAGGATCAAGATTGCATGCGGCTTATTTTCGCCCAGGTGGGGTGCATCAAGATCTTCCGCAAAAATTGATTGATGATATCTACACGTTTTGTGATCCTTTTTTAAAAGTTTGTGATGATATTGAAGGGCTGCTTACCCATAACCGGATTTTTAAACAGCGTAATGTCGATATTGCTGTTGTGGATTTAGATGAAGCTTTCGCTTGGGGCTTCTCCGGGGTTATGGTGCGTGGTTCTGGCGCGCCGTGGGATCTGCGTAAAGCACAACCCTATGAATGTTATAATGATTTAGAATTTGATATTCCCATTGGTAAAAATGGGGATTGTTATGACCGGTATTTGGTGCGGATGGAAGAGATGCGCCAATCCGTCAAAATTATAAAACAGTGTTGTGAAAAACTAACGCACACTCCGGGGCCAGTTTCAGATACCAACAACAAAATTGTTCCTCCCAAACGCGGTCAAATGAAAAAGTCAATGGAAGCATTGATCCATCATTTTAAGCTTTATACTGAAGGTTACCATATACCCGCAGGTGAGGTCTATGCAGCAGTTGAAGCGCCTAAAGGTGAGTTTGGCGTGTACCTTGTAGCAGATGGGTCCAATAAGCCTTACCGTTGTAAAATTCGTGCTCCTGGTTATGCTCACATGCAAGCAATGGATTTTCTGTGTAAGGGGCATATGCTGGCAGATGTGACAGCAATTATTGGGTCATTGGATGTTGTTTTTGGGGAAATTGATAGATGAGTGTACGCAGATTACATCCCAACCAGCCAGATAGCTTTGAATTCACGTCTGAAAATTTGGCTTGGGCGAACGAGACTATTGCGAAATATCCAGAAGGTAAACAGGCTTCAGCAGTAATACCCTTGCTCTGGCGTGCGCAAGAACAAAATGCGGGTTGGTTATCAGAGCCTGCTATGCGCTACATCTCGGAAATGCTGGATATGGCCTATATTCGGGTCTATGAGGTTGCCACATTTTATACCATGTTTCAGCTCTCTCCCGTTGGCAAAAAAGCACACATTCAGGTGTGTGGTACAACGCCTTGCATGTTGCGCGGCTCTGAAGAGATCAAGAAAATCTGCCAGGAACGCATCGCAAAAGCCCCATTCACTTTGTCTGAAGATGGTAATTTTTCCTGGGAAGAGGTTGAGTGTTTGGGCGTGTGTGTCAATGCTCCTATGGTTCAGATTTGGAAAGATACTTATGAGGATTTAACACCAGAAACATTCAATGCTGTTTTAGATGGCTTTGAAAACGGTATCCTTCCACAACCTGGACCGCAAAACGAGCGTAAATCATCTGAGCCAGAAGGTGGTCCAACCACATTAAATTCTACCATTGGTAAAACCTCAGAGGAGATAACGTAACATGCTCTCTGATAAAGACCGGATATTCAAAAATTTATATGGGTTTGCTGATTGGGGCCTGAAGGGCGCGCAATCTCGCGGTGCATGGGACCAAACCAAAACCTTCATAGATAACGGTGTTGATTGGGTTATCAACGAGGTTAAAGAATCTGGCTTGCGTGGTCGCGGTGGAGCTGGCTTTCCAACCGGACTAAAATGGTCTTTTATGCCAAAGCAATCCGATGGTCGCCCGCACTATCTCGTTGTTAATGCAGATGAATCTGAGCCTGGAACTTGTAAAGACCGTGAGATTATGAGGCACGACCCACATTTGTTGGTTGAGGGGTGTTTGATAGCTTCGTTCGCCATGCGAGCGCATACTTGTTACATTTATGTTCGCGGCGAATACATTCGCGAACGTGAAAGATTGCAAGCGGCAATTGACCAGGCTTATGAAGCAAACCTTATTGGAAAAAACAATATCCATGGTTGGGATTTCGACCTTTACGTCCATCATGGTGCAGGGGCTTATATTTGTGGTGAGGAAACGGCACTGCTTGAAAGCTTGGAAGGAAAAAAAGGCCAGCCTCGTTTAAAGCCTCCATTTCCAGCCAATTGCGGTCTGTATGGTGCTCCCACAACGGTCAATAACGTAGAATCCATTGCCGTAGTTCCTGACATTTTACGTAGGGGGGGGGCGTGGTTTGGTGCACTGGGCAAACCCAATAATACCGGCACAAAGCTGTTCTGTATCTCTGGTCATGTGAATCGTCCGTGCAATGTGGAAGAAGAAATGGGCATTCCCTTTCGTGAGCTGATTGATAAGCATTGTGGTGGCATGCGTGGAGGATGGGACAATTTGTTGGCTGTTATTCCAGGTGGTTCATCAGTGCCCTGTTTGCCTGCACATCAGTGCCAAAACCTGTCAATGGATTTTGATACGTTGCGTGAATTGAAATCCGGACTTGGAACTGCCGCTGTGATTGTCATGGATAAATCTACAGACATCATAAAGGCAATCGCCAGAATTTCCTATTTTTACAAACATGAAAGTTGTGGTCAGTGCACCCCATGCCGGGAAGGCACTGGGTGGATGTGGCGCGTGATGGAGCGCATGGCAAAAGGCCAGGCACAGAAAAAAGAAATTGATATGTTGCTGGAGGTCACCAAACAGGTGGAAGGTCATACCATTTGCGCGTTAGGAGATGCCGCAGCATGGCCTATTCAAGGATTGATTCGCCATTTTCGTCATGTCATCGAAGAGCGCATTGATGAGTATAGTGCGAACCCCAAGCCAGATGATCTGGTCGCAGCGGAATAAATGACACAATAGCAATGAGAATGTGCCCTAAAATACCGGAGAGACTATGCCAAAACTGATTATTGATGGCACAGAACATGAATTTGAAGACGGTTTGACACTCATTCAAGCTTGCGAAGAGGTTGGTGTTGAAATCCCGCGCTTTTGTTATCATGAACGGCTATCCATTGCCGGCAATTGCCGTATGTGTTTGATAGAAGTGGTAGGCGTTCCAAAACCTATGGCCTCATGCGCCATGGGAGTGGGGGATTTGCGCCCGGGCAAAGATGGCTCACCTCCACAAATCAGCACAAATTCTGAAATGGTGAAAAAAGCCCGCGAAGGCGTGATGGAGTTTTTGCTTATCAATCACCCTTTAGATTGTCCGATTTGTGATCAGGGTGGAGAATGTGATTTGCAGGATCAGGCCATGGGGTATGGCATGGACGGCAGCCGCTTTGTGCTTAACAAGCGTGCTGTTGAAGATAAAAACATCGGTCCGCTCATCAAAACCCATATGACCAGGTGTATCCATTGCACCAGGTGCGTGCGCTTCATGACTGAGGTGGCAGGTGTCGAAGAGCTTGGTGCCATTGGCCGCGGCGAAGATATGGAAATCACCACCTATCTTGAAAAAGGCATGACCTCTGAGCTTTCGGGTAATGTGATTGATTTGTGCCCTGTTGGAGCGTTAACATCAAAACCTTACGCCTTTGCCGCTCGCCCTTGGGAGTTGCGGAAAACAGAGTCAATTGATGTTATGGATGCAGTTGGATCCAACATTCGTGTGGATTCGCGTGGCCGCGAGGTAATGCGTATCATGCCGCGAAATCATGATAGCGTGAATGAAGAATGGATCTCTGACAAAACACGTTTTATCTGGGATGGACTCAAAACCCAGCGTCTCGACCAACCTTATGTGCGTGAGAGTGGTAAACTCAAGCCTGTCAGTTGGGATGATGCCTTCGCTTTTATCAAGCAAAAATATCAGCAAATTGAGGCTGACAGTTGCGCCGCATTAGTAGGAGATCTTGCCAGTGCAGAAGAGATTTTCGCATTTAAAGATTTAGCCCTAAAGCTCGGCTGGAAAAATTTAGATTGTCGGCAAGATGGCTCTCAACTTGATCCATCATTGGGCCGTAGCAGTTATATTTTTAACTCCTCCATAGAAGGCATTGAAGAAACCGATGCTGTACTACTGATTGGCACCAACCCAAGAGTAGAGGCTGCGGTCCTCAATGGACGTTTGCGCAAACGTTGGCGCACAGGCCAATGCAAAATTGGCCTCATTGGCGCGCAACAAGATTTGGCTTATCCTTATGATTATTTGGGGGCAGGGGCAGCCTCGCTACAAAGTTTAAATGACGGTCAAGGCACGTTTTTCCAGTCTCTTAAAACAGCACAACGCCCTATGATTATCTTGGGGCAATCGGCTCTTAACAGAGAGGACAGCAAGGCAATTTTATCGCTTGCAGCTCAGCTTGCCTTAAAAATTGGCGCGGTACTTCCGGAAGAAAATTGGAATGGCTTTAATGTGTTGCATTATGCTGCAAGCCGCGTTGGCGCGCTTGATGTGGGTTTTGTTCCGCAACACAGTGGGAAATCCACAAACAGCATTTTAGAAGCAACCCAACTTGGCAATATCAAGTTTGTATATCTCCTCGGAGCGGATGAAATTGACATGAATTTACTTGGAGAGGCTTTTGTCATCTATCAGGGGAGCCATGGCGATAAAGGTGCTCATCGTGCTGACGTGATTTTACCAGGTGCCGCCTATACTGAAAAGGATGGCACATACGTTAATACCGAAGGGCGGCCACAATTGGCAAAACGGGCAATCTTTCCCCTAGGTCAGGCCAAAAGCGACTGGTCCATCTTTCGGGCTCTATCAGAACACTTAGGCGTTAAGCTAGAATATGATGATTTTGCACAATTGCGCCAGACCATGTACAAAGCTATCCCGCATCTTGCTGCAATCGATGACATTACGTCAGGCACCATGGAAGAGATCCAAGCTTTGGTAAAATTGAGGGGAGCTATAAAAGATATACCTTTTGATGCGCCATTCTCAGACTTTTTCATGACAAATCCAATTGCACGCTCATCTGCAATTATGGGCCAAATGAGTGCCTTAAAAAATAATACAACACATGGGGCAACAGGAACACATGGTTGAGCTGTTAACAGGTTTGGGTCTTCCCTTTTGGCTGATTGTCATTTTGCAAAGCCTTATCCTTTTGGTTTCGCTATTACTACTGATTGCTTTTTTGCTATATGCGGATCGTAAAGTCTGGGCTGCTGTGCAATTACGCAAAGGCCCTAACGTTGTTGGTCCGTTTGGCGTCTTGCAATCCTTTGCTGATTTTATAAAATTCGTTGTCAAAGAGCCTATTATTCCGGCAGGCGCGAATAAATCTGTGTTCTTGTTGGCTCCTCTGGTGACAACTGTTTTGGCGCTTTCTGCCTGGGCTGTGATCCCTTTCGATCAAGGCTGGGTGATTGCAGATATCAACGTTGGCATTCTTTATATCTTGGCTATTTCGTCACTCGGCGTTTATGGTGTGATTATGGGAGGATGGGCTTCAAACTCCAAATATCCATTTCTTGGCTCGCTACGTTCTGCTGCGCAAATGGTCTCGTATGAGGTTTCTATCGGCTTTATTATTGTAACCGTTTTGCTGTGTGTTGGATCTCTTAATTTAACAGACATTGTCAACGCTCAAAAAGGCGAATACGGTATGTTTAGTTGGTTTTGGCTGCCATTATTACCCATGTTTGTGGTGTTTTTCATCTCAGCACTTGCCGAAACCAACCGCCCACCGTTTGATTTGCCTGAAGCGGAATCTGAACTTGTTGCAGGTTACATGGTTGAATATTCTTCCACTCAATATCTTCTGTTTATGTTGGGAGAATACGTTTCTATTGTTTTGATGTGTGCCCTAACAACAATTTTATTCTTAGGCGGGTGGTTGCCCCCTATTGACGTTTCGCCGTTCAATTGGATCCCAGGTATTGTCTGGTTTGTACTTAAAATCTGCTTTGTTTTTTTCATGTTTGCCATGGTAAAAGCAATGGTCCCGCGTTACCGCTATGACCAATTGATGCGGCTCGGATGGAAAATCTTTCTCCCATTATCGTTATTTATGGTGATTGCTGTAGCAAGTTTCTTGAAATTTTTTGATATGGCACCGTAGGGGGAATTTGAGTTATGATTAACAAAGGATACAAACCCTTTTTGTCATATCAAAGCTATCGTGTATGGAATTATATTGCGACTAAAGCCTGTAACATTTCACGGCGTCATTCCAGCGAAAGCTGGAATCTCAAGAAAATTGCAAAGAGATCCCAGCTTTCGCTGGGATGACGGTGCAATGCGAGAGAATGACAGTAGAGATTTTTAGTATTTAGAATACAATTTGATCAAGCTTATTGAGGTTATTTGGAAAGGAAAGTTAAAAAATGGCTCGGGTTTTACAAGCAACAAAAGCGCTGTTTCTTGCAGAATTTATTTCCGCTTTTTTCCTTGCCATGCGTTACTTTTTCACACCAAAAGCAACGCTTAATTATCCTCATGAAAAAGGCCCGCTTAGTCCGCGCTTTCGCGGCGAACATGCCTTAAGACGCTATCCCAATGGAGAAGAGCGATGCATTGCCTGTAAATTATGTGAAGCCGTCTGTCCTGCCCAGGCCATTACAATCGAAGCTGGTCCCCGCCGCAATGATGGCACACGCCGCACCACACGTTATGATATTGACATGGTCAAATGTATCTATTGCGGCTTCTGCCAAGAAGCGTGTCCCGTTGAGGCAATTGTTGAAGGTCCCAACTTTGAGTTTGCGACAGAAACAAGAGAAGAGCTTTATTACAACAAAGAACGACTTTTGAATAATGGTGATCGTTGGGAGCGTCAGATTGCAAAGAATATTGAGCTTGATGCGCCTTATCGGTAGGCATAAATAGTCAAGATTTTCGCCAATCAATTGATATAAACAGATGTCTTATATCTCTTGCGCCCGATCAGATAAAAAATTAGGCTCATTAAAGGCAACACCAGCCATGAAGGCCAGGTCAGAATATTAAAGACAATTGAGTTCCACAAAAAAGGGTGCAAGTAAACCTCGATAAAAGTCTGTACTCCTTTGAGGCTGTTGGGGTTAAATTCATACCAGTGCTCCCCCATAGATGTGATAACCATTTCGTTTGTTGCAAAAGAGCGGGTAACGTCTACGGCTATGGCAACAATAGCGAGTAAAAACATCCATAAACTAAGCAGTCTTAACAGTATCATGTCTATTGCCTTTGATTATTCAGTCCCAATTCTGGGCAAAGAAAAATATAACGGCTTAATTGAGTTCTTACACTTGCAACAGCCCTATGCCAATCATGCAGCTTTGTCTAAAGGTGCGAACAACGCCGATAAGTCATCTTCAGAAAGTTCAAAACGGGTTGATGAATTTTCTGAAAACAAAGCTTCGGCAAGAGCAGCTTTCTTTTTATTTAAATCTTGGATAGCCTGTTCCACGCCATCTGATACAATCAATTTATGGACAAAAACAGGTTTATCCTGACCGATGCGGTAGGCTCTATCTGTTGCCTGATTTTCGACAGCCGGATTCCACCATGGATCATAATGTATCACAGTATCCGCCGCAGTCAGATTAAGGCCCGTACCACCGGCTTTAAGGCTGATAAGAAAAAGCGGTACTTTCCCAGACTGAAAATGTTTAACCGGTTTTTCCCTGTCTTTCGTATTGCCAGTAATTTTCACAAACTCTATGTTTTTCTTGTTCAGTTCTTTTTCAATTAAAGACAGCATGCTGGTAAATTGTGAGAATAACAAAATACGTCTGCCTTCAGAAACCATTTCAGACAGAATTTCCAAGAGCCGGTGCAATTTCGCGGACTGTTTGACTTTTTTTGCAGCATCCAGTTTAAGGAGCCTTGGATCACAACACACTTGACGAAGTTTCAACAAAGCATCCAATACGATAATCCTGCTGCGGTTTAATCCTTTGACACTAATTGCATCGCGCACTTTTTTGTCCATCATGAGGCGAATGGTTTCATAGAGATCGCGTTGGCCAGTTTCCAGCTCAATACGTTCGATAACTTCTGTTTTGGGCGGTAGCTCCAAAGCAACTTGGTCTTTTGTGCGCCTTAGCATAAACGGCTTGACCTTGCGGGAAAGATAAGATTGAACGCTGGTATTGCCATGTTTTTCAATAGGGGTGCGGAAGGTTTGCCGAAATGTGGTTTGATCTCCCAAAAAGCCTGGGTTAACAAAACGAAACAAAGCCCAAAGTTCGCCGAGGTTATTTTCAACCGGCGTACCGGTTAGAGCAATACGGCACTCTGCTTTTAACTGACATGCTGCCTGCGAAACATTAGCTTTGGCATTTTTAATGGCTTGCGCTTCATCGAGTATCGCAATGTCATACTCCTGTGAAAGTAAGTCTTCTTTGTCGCGGCTCAAAAGTGGATATGTGGTCAAAACAATATCGCAATTTGTTATATCTCCATTCTTGGTTTTACGCTCTGGTCCATGCCATACTAGAACTTTCAATGATGGGGCGAATTTTTCTATCTCAGCTTTCCAATTTGGAAGCACCGATGTTGGCGCAACTGTCAATATCGGATTTTTAAGACGCCCATTCATTTTTTCAGCAAGAATAAAACTCAGCACCTGCAATGTTTTTCCAAGCCCCATGTCATCGGCTAACACGCCGCCAAATCCAATATCCCGTAAAAACGATAGCCAATTCACGCCATTATGTTGATAAGGGCGAAGAACATCTTCCAGATGCCCTGGTAATTTCACCTCGGGAAGTGTTGTGAGATTTCGTAATCTACTGCCCAATTCCATCAGGCGCTGATGACCCTGCCAGTCTAACTGAGCATCATGACTGCTTTCCTCGAATGCAGCCAAATCGGCCGCATCCATCGGGTTAAGACGCATTTTTCCATCATCTATCTGGAGATGAGACATTGGTCCGGTTAATTCCAGCAATGCTTTTATAATAGGCAATATGCGCTCGTTCGGCAGAGGTAAAAAGCGCCCGTCCTCAAGGCGGTGATAGATGGCCAAGTCTTCAAACATGGACTCAATAAACTCATTAGCTTCTTCAGGGGTATCAAAGTCTGACATTACATCTGGAAGCATAGAAATTGTCTTAATGAGAGTTGGCAAGAGCTGAATGCGCTTTCCTTCAAATTCGACCCCAAGAGCGAAAGAGAACCAGTCAATTCCAGAGCTTTCTTCGATATCGGCCCACCACTCCGTATCGCCATCTGCAATGCGGTATGGGTAGTCATCTGCAATTTTGATGCGCCAGCCAGCCTGTTCCAGCTTTGGTAGTTCATGCATCGAAAAATTTATAAAGCGCTGACTATCAAAAAACTCATCCGCTAAGACTTCTGACGCATCTTGCTTATCTTCTTGTGCGTGCAACAGATAGTAATCTGAAGCATAGCATTTGGTTGTTGTGAAAACATCGATGAGCTTTGTTTGTTTAAAGCTATGCTGTGCGATTTCCTTGAGCACCTTTTTTTCAGTTTTGCGGTCTCTTGGAATTGAAAGAAGCGTATCCCCTTCTATGCGCTCAATCGCATTTACACTTTCTTCCGGGTTGAGTGCAATACTATCATAATCAAACGAAAGTCGTGCTAATGGAACCGTAATCTCTTCATAAGCACTCTGACCGTAATAGTAGTATCCCCTGCCAGGCTGCCAGAACGCATTCTTATCATACTTAAGTTTGCCAGAAAATAACTCCAAACAAGGTGTTGGTTTAACTTTTTTAATGACCTTTTTTTCTGGTATCTGAGGCAAAGGAATGTCTTGCACAAGTTTTCGGTCCCTGCCAAATCTCCCAAGGGCTTGTACAATTTTGGATGCTTCAGCGGTGTTGACTGCAGGTGCAGAAACGATCATAGGTACAATATCTTCAGGCAAATCAAAGTCGAGCTTACCGCAAAAACCGTTGTTTTCATCGATATAGAATGGAGATGACAACGGCAAAACAGCATCGGGAGCGTTATCTTCTCCATTTTCTGTTACATTTTCATAATTCACATGTACTTTTTGCTTTCCAAAAGCGGTCATGTGCCATTCTAATTGGGCTTTACGTATTGGACCTTCATTCAGAATAGATCCAGATAATTTTTGGAAACGGCAACGCCCCGTAGATAAAATTTTATTTAAGAGTTCAATTCCTCTCGATGATTTTGGTAAAGGATATGCGTAAATGGATCCTGAAAATAACCCCGATTTTTTGTACGCTAAAAGCTCATGGATAAGTTCCATATCAATAGGACGGAGATATTTCGGAGCACTATAATTTATAACATTATCGATATTATATGCTTTCGGACCTTTGCCATAGTCTCCGTTTTTAAGCAAACGCACAGACATAAACTTAATATGGCACATTTTCTCAACGCCATGAGCTCGCGGATCACCTGGATGAAGCAGATATATAAGTCTGTGATTAATCTCATCAGGGAAGCTATTTGGATCTGCTTTTTGTTGTGCAGTTTCATCAAAAGCTTTCAGCCAATCCATCACTTGTGCAGAGAGTTCCACATTTTGGCTCCGATAATTCTTTTCTCGGACTTTATCTTGTGTTTTTTCTTTTGACTGCTTGTCTAGCATTGTCATCAGGACAGCCGCAACATGTTTACAGTTGGAACCAACAGGACAAGAGCAACTTCCCTTGATTTTAACAGATCCAGATACGTTCTCAATTTTAATAACTTGAGTGTATTTATTGCGCCCTGACCCCGAAACTTTTCCTGTAATAGTGCCATCTTTTTGTGACAGGTTCGCCTCAATCACTTTACCTTTTTTATGGTAATCACGGCCGCGACTAAAGTCACCTGAATCAAGGTGTTTGCGAATATCTGAAAGGCTGTAGAGCGTCATAGAACCTCTGCAATGATCTTCTTGATGTTTAAATTTTAACTTCAAATCAATTGAATCACTTGCAAAGCTTAGCATTTAATTGAGAGCAAAAAAGAGGAGCAACTGTGTTTTCAACAGAACATGGAGGATCGCATGCCCTGAGATGATACCACTGGAGAAAACTATAGAAAATCCGAATTAATATGACCTTATCATTTTGCTATACCCATTTCATACAAAAAGCCGCCTTGAAAAATTTTCAAGACGGCTTAATGCATTTTAGCGAATAACAAGGTTGGGCTGACTTACATCATGCCTCCCATTCCTCCCATTCCGCCGCCCATGCCGCCCATATCAGGGGCAGAGCCTTCATCTTTCTTTGGTGCGTCAGCAACAGCAGCTTCGGTTGTAATCATCAGACTAGCAACAGACGCTGCATCCTGAAGAGCGGTACGAACCACTTTTGCAGGATCAATAATGCCAACTTCAACCATATCAACATACTCATCATTTTGAGCATCATAGCCAAATGTCGCTTTCTCTTTTTCAAGAAGCTTGCCAACAACGATTGAACCTTCAACACCAGCATTCTCAGCAATTTGGCGAACTGGAGCTTGAAGAGCGCGGCGCACAATATTAATGCCCACGTTTTGATCTTCGTTGTCACCTTCAACCGTAATCGCTTTAATGCCACGTAGAAGCGCAACGCCGCCACCAGGCACAATGCCTTCTTCAACAGCAGCACGTGTCGCATTTAAAGCATCATCAACGCGATCTTTGCGCTCTTTCACTTCAACCTCTGTAACACCGCCAACTTTAAGTACAGCAACACCGCCAGCTAATTTCGCCAAACGTTCCTGTAGTTTTTCGCGGTCATAATCAGAAGATGTTTCTTCGATTTGCGCTTTAATTTGGCTAACCCGTGCTTCGATATCTTTTTTCTTACCAGCACCATCGACAACCGTTGTGTCGTCTTTGGTAATGCTAATGCGTTTGGCAGTGCCAAGCATATCGATAGTCACATTCTCAAGTTTGATACCCAAATCTTCAGAAATCATTTCACCGCCGGTTAGAATAGCGATGTCTTGAAGCATCGCTTTACGACGATCACCAAAGCCAGGAGCTTTAACGGCAGCAATTTTCAATCCACCGCGCAGCTTGTTGACAACGAGTGTTGCAAGCGCTTCACCTTCAACATCTTCAGCAATGATAAGAAGTGAACGGCCAGATTGAACAACAGCTTCAAGAATAGGAAGCATAGATTGCAGGTTAGAAAGCTTTTTCTCATGAATAAGAATATAAGGGTCTTCTAATTCAGCAATCATTTTATCAGCGTTCGTAATGAAATATGGGGAGAGATAACCACGGTCAAATTGCATTCCCTCGACAACATCAAGTTGATTTTCAAGAGATTTTGCTTCTTCAACAGTGATAACGCCTTCATTACCAACTTTTTGCATCGCATCGGAAATCATGTCGCCAATTTCTTTTTCACCATTGGCAGAAATCGTTCCAACTTGAGCAACTTCTTCAGGTGATTTAACTTTTTTAGACTTGTTTTTGATAGAGACGATAACTTCAGCAACAGCTTTATCTATACCGCGCTTAAGATCCATTGGGTTCATGCCAGCAGCAACAGCTTTCATACCTTCGCGCACGATAGATTGTGCAAGAACAGTTGCTGTTGTTGTGCCATCACCAGCTGTGTCGTTTGTTTTTGACGCAACTTCGCGCACCATTTGTGCGCCCATGTTTTCAAACTTATCTTCAAGCTCGATTTCTTTTGCAACAGTCACACCATCTTTTGTTGTGCGTGGTGCACCAAATGATTTTTCCAAAACAACGTTACGGCCTTTTGGACCTAGCGTCACTTTCACGGCGTTTGCAAGTGTATCAACACCGCGAAGCATACGGTCACGTGCTTCTGTTGAAAAACGGACTTCTTTCGCAGACATGTGTTTTTCCTCGTTTCAGTTTCAATCTTCTGCATTGATAAAAATATCAGCAGAAAAAATATAGATTTAAAATATTAAAGTAAGAATTGGATTTAAGTGATAATTCAAGGGGCACTAAGCTTACCCTTCAACCACACCCATGATGTCAGACTCTTTCATAATCAAAAGATCTTCACCATCTATTTTGACTTCAGTGCCAGACCACTTTCCGAATAAAACTTTGTCACCTTTTTTGACATCTAAAGGAACAAGAACACCTTCGTCAGTTTTAACACCATTGCCAACAGCTAATACTTCACCTTGTTGTGGCTTTTCTTGTGCTGTATCAGGAATAATAATACCACCGGCTGTTTTTGTATCTTCGTCAAGGCGACGAACAACAACACGATCGTGTAGGGGACGGAAATCCATTTATCTTTCTCCCGTTAAAATTGCCCTAAGACTTAATAAAAATATAAACTATTAGCACTCTCATAATGAGAGTGCTAGCAATTTAGATAAGTCACGCTATTTTCTGAGTCAAGAGCAGAGAGAAAAATAATTCCGTCAAAGCATAGAAAATAAAAGTCTGGCTGCTATTTCCTATGATTTTCTATACCCGAAAATCTTACCGAGAACAAAATCTAATGAAAGCACGCCAGGGCCTCTTAAGATCAGGTACAATAAGGGGAAGGTCCAGAGCAAACGTTGATCGCTGATTTCAGAATTATGCACTCTGTCAAAAATCTCACCAATGGTTTTCACGTCAACGCCATGCTGTGTAATATCCACATAAGTTAATACAAAAATGAAAAAGATAAAAGCAACAGCTGTAAAGCGTGTGAATAAGCCAATAAGTATCAAGACTGGAAGGATGAATTCTGTATATGTGCCAAGAAACACGATAATCTTGTATGGGAAAACAGGGATTTGAGCAGCACTAAAGCTATATTGCTCAAACAATTTTTCCCCTAAGATTTGGATATATGCGCTATCTGTAGGGATAAGGGTATCTGGGAAAGTTGCGCCAACTTTGGTAAACGCCGAATTGATAAAATACCAAAACAGGACACTGCAAAAGAACAACCGTGCCGTGATGCCAAGAAACCAGTCCTCGGTTATTTTTTGTAGCGTAGAAAAGACGGCATCATATAAATTAATAAAAAAACGAATAACAGCCATAACACCCAACCCTATATATTTTTTATTTTTGTCATAATTTTCAGCACGCACATATTCATTGCACGAACAGCTTATTGTAACCTGATAATAGCACCGCTTTCAAACAGAAGTTGCAATCCGGCACTCAATTGTGATGGGTCTTTCGTATCAAACAAGGTTGCTGCTTCATTGAGGGGGCGACCTTGTTTTAAAGATGCGATAAAATCGCAGAGATCTTTTGTGATGGGATGAAGTATGACATCTAAAACTGGGCGCACAATAAAGCCATATTCATCGCCTTGCTTAAGTGACTTAAGGGCTGTTTCAGGATGCTCTTGTTGATGAGCTTGCCATATGGAAAAAATAGGCCACGCGGATTGTATCAGCCAAAAAGAGGGATGAAAATGAAATGTAACCTCGCCAAGTTGATCTTCGGACAGTGCAGCAATAGCCTCAAGGCTTAAAGGTTGAGAGTCCTTAGCATGATAACTTTGACACCAGGCCCATTCCAACCGAGCAACATCTGGTAAAAAAGGAGACGATTTTGCAGGTTCAAAATCTCGCACAAAATCCGGGAATGTTTCACCATAATGTAGCAATACTGGTGAGCTTGGCAAATGCTGTGATACAAAAATATTTGCCATGGCTTTGAAAAAGGCTTCTCCGACCAGTTGTTGAACGACAGGAAATGTGTCTGCTAACACTTCTATTAGACTGATACTGACGTTATTGCGATACACATTAAAACGCTTTAGAGAAGGTTCTGACTGAGAGGTTTGGCCCAAGCTTTCTGGAACCGGCTTTTCGGGATCTTTAAGGGCTGCAACGAAAAGCTGTTGATCTTCAGGCCAGGACATTTTCTATATCTTTAGTGTGATTTGAAGTGGGAGGAAGACTATTACTTTTATGTGGGTTTGCTAAAATTTGTTCTGCTTTCTCAGCTTGTGCAAAAAGGACAGCCCAGTCTGGGACATTTGCATCCCATTCTACCAAAGTGGGTTTGGGCTGAGAGAGTGAAAGTGTTAGCTGATAAAGGTCCCAGACTTTTTCTAAAACTTCACGATCATGGGAGTCAATCAAAAGCGTTTTACCTTCATCATCGGTATTTTCAGCATGGCCGGCCAAATGAATCTCTTGCACCGCCTTAAGAGGATAGTTCTGAATATAGTCTACGGGGTCACGTTTATGATTTGTACAAGACACATAAACATTATTCACATCAAACAATAATCCGCATCCGGTACGCTTGACAATTTCTTGAATAAACTCAATCTCACTATAGGTGCTGTGCTCAAAGACAACATAGGTGGCTGGATTTTCTAACAGCATCTGGCGACTGAGAAAACCTTGTACCTGTTCTATGTGTTGACATACTGATCTCAAGGTCTCATCCGTGTAGGGCAAAGGCAGTAAATCGTTCAAATATGTCTCATCATGGCTGGCCCAAGCCAGATGTTCCGAAAACAGCCCGGGTTCATAACGCTCAATGAGATTTTTTAAACGCTGCAAATGATCTATGTCCAGATCTGTAGAGCCACCTAATGAAAGACCTACACCATGGAGTGATAACGGATAATTCTCGCGAATGCGCGTAAGATAATGATGCGGCGCACCACCATCGCACATATAATTTTCCGGATGAACTTCAAACCAGCTGATATCGGGCAAGTGTTCTAAAATATCATGATAATGCTGGGCTTTTAAGCCAACGCCAGCACGTGGCGGAATGGTATGATTTTTTGAATATGGATGTGCTGTCATTATTCCAATGAGTTATTGGTTTACAGATGAAGCGGATTATTTTTCTAATGAGCAATAGAAGATCAAAATAACCCGCTTTGTATAGTGTAGAAATTTATTTGAAAATAAATTACGCTTTTGGTAGATCGCGTTTTAGCTCAGTCAGGCTTCCTTTGCGAGGACCATCAGTGTTATCAGGTAAGATTTTTTCCCAGGCAAGTGTCTCACATGTTCCTTTGGGAACTAAAGTCCAGGCGTTGCCTTGATAGTCAATAGTAGCCGAACCTGCGCATGTTGTTCCTGGGCCTGCTTTACAGTCATTTTTACCCGCAAGAGAAATGCCATAGCATTTTTCTTTTTCTTTAGCCTGAACTTCTGTTGACGACAGAGTTGTTGCGGCAGTAGCAGCAGCAACGGCACTTACGATAAATGCTGCGGTAGCTATTTTTTTATTCATTCACGATCTCCTTTGTTTTCATTGTGAATATATATCCTTAAATATTATACTCAAGTTACATGAATATGTTAATTCAAAAAACAGGGGCTTAAAATCACTTTTTATTGAAAGTTTTAGTGTTAGAGATGCGTAATTTTCTAAAAATCGTTGATAGTTTATCCTAAAGAGTTGCTGTTTTTTTCTGTACAGGGGATAGTTAAGAAAGAGTTAAAATGATTCGTCACGTCAAATGAGCGCGTAATTTGCAATTTGACTGAAATGTTCATAATGCGGCAAATAAGTTATGGCAAAACGTGTGGCCACCATAGGTACGCCAGTTCAACATAAGCAAAGTCTACCTCTACAGTCCAAAAATCTATTTGGGAAGGATGCTTTGGTCATTGTCGCAATTGGTTTGGTTGCACTTGCTTTTGCCGTTGGGCTTTACAAGCAAGCTGGAATAAGCTTTGTGCTCGCTGCAACGATTGGAGCAACAGGTTTTTTTGTTCTTTTCGCCTTACATTATCTCATCGTTCAAGTTTCTGCATCTGATTCTTTGGTTCCGCGGATTAATTCTTTAGAGCGCGTTGTCGCGAATATCGCACGTGATATCGGTCAGCTTGATGATCTCTCCAGAGAAATGGGAGGGTTTCGATCCACGTGTGAACGAATTGAGGCTTTACACTCTCAGCTTCAATTAGGGGGATATGGAGAGGCGTTGCAGGCCCGAGATGAATTGGGTCAAGTTTTGAGTCAAGA
The DNA here is from genome assembly GCA_039033475.1 of Pseudomonadota bacterium. Classification (GTDB taxonomy): domain Bacteria; phylum Pseudomonadota; class Alphaproteobacteria; order Rhizobiales; family CBDHHC01; genus JBCCCO01. The sequence continues at coordinate 19,564 of JBCCCO010000039.1, forward strand.
AATTTCAAGGCTTGAGACTCAGATGCAAAAGATGCAAATGGAATTTGCTCATCTTAATGAACAAAACAGGGTAAAGCTAAAATCCGAACTTGGTATGATCGAAAGTCTGATACGGCAAATGAGTTCGCATGGTTATATCCCCCAGACGCATTTTTCACAGACGCATTTTCCACAGGCTCGTTCAGATCAACCTTTTCTAGAGACGGGCCCTGGCAGGTCTCATGGTGGATTGCCACATGCTATAGCTGGTCCGAATTTACCAAAGCGTTTGATGCCACCCACAGAAGCTTGGGAAACTTCGCACGGAAATACACCCCTTTCACAACAATCGCATCATGTCGCAAAAGACGATTTAACAAGAGAAAATGCTAATATTAAAAATACGGAAAGTCATGAGTTTCCGGCATTGTTAAATAAAGATTCTCATAAATCATCCATGCAGTTGAACACCAGCTTTGATCAAAGTTTTCAAGGGGGAAAAGAACTGCTTCCCACTTTGCCATCTCTGAATAATTTGGAGTCTCCCTCTTTTTCTGGAGGATCGCTAGCACCTGAAACTGGCGCATTGCCCTATATTGAACAAATCTCGGGAGCTTCGGCTGGATCTCTGAATGCTTTTTCCCCAAAATCGGAACTCAATCAGATAGATATGGACCAAAGTCTGGATGCGACTTTAAAACCAGATCATTTTTCTCAACCAGGTGAGGCTTTCTCAATGGCCTCTGGTTTATCTCATGGCCATAACGCTGGGGGAGGCGAAGTTCATGATTTCACTCTGCCAAGACCGCAAGCACTTGATCAAAGTATGTTGCAGGTTATTCGTAATGCCCTCGCAAACAATAGGGTTGAGCTGTTTTTGCAACCTGTCGTAAAACTTCCACAACGGGATGTAGCGTATTATGAAGCATTTACGCGATTGCGCGGTGTGACAGGGGAATTAATTCAACCAACAGAATATGTTCAACAGGCCGAACATGCTGGTTTTATCTCAGCCATTGATAATATCATGTTATATCGTTCTGTTCAGGTTACGCGCAAGCTAAATGAACGCGGTAGCCCTCGAAGTGTGTTTTGCAATATTTCGCATCAATCTATACTTGATCCTGAATTCTTTTCTGAATTTCTTAGCTTTATGGATCAGAATAAGGCCTTAAGTAAAACCCTGAGTTTCGATTTTAGCCAGGACATGATCAAGAATTGCAGTTCAATAGAATTTGAAAGCCTGCAATCTTTGTCGAGGTTGGGATATAAGTTTTGTCTGGATAAAATCAGTGATCTGGATATTGATTTTGCGGATCTAGAGAAAAAAGGCTTTGCTTATATACGTGTTGATGCTGATATTTTGCTCAACGGTATGACAAAAGCTAACGCGCGCATTCATGCTGCTGATATGAAGAGTTATTTGCAACGGTTTAATATCGAACTGATTGTTGAAAAAATTGAAAATGAGAACATGTTGGCACAACTTTCTCGTTTTGGAATAACGCTCGGTCAAGGTTATTTATTTTCAGAGCCTCGCCCCGTTCGCCCAGAGGTGTTTTCCAAGTAACATAAAACATTGTTTATAGGCATTCTGTATATCTTCAAAAAAGCTATATCCCAACTTCAGGTATTATTGTCTCTTTTTATGGTCTAAAACCACCGCTTTCAAGCGGTAAGAAAATATCAAACTTGCATGCGAAGCATGTACATTAAACACTAATGACTTTAGTTATAAAGCAACCTACAGACTTCAGTCGGTAGTGGTTGAGTTTCAACTCTTTAGAGCCTGACCGAAAAGTTATTGAGTAATATCAAGGAATTATGATTCTCAGTATTTTTATCGCACATGGAGGATTGCAATGCCTTGGGATAATATCACTCGAGAAGACTATAACCGCACCACATGAAGATATCCCAGTGATTTATTTGACAGGGAGTGGATTTTGATTGAGCCGTTGTTTCCCCCGCCAAAGACGGGAGGCCGTCCACGAACGACAGATTTGCGTGAAGTGGTTGATGCTTGTTTGTACATTGCCTCAAGCGGTTGATCGCTTATAAAGCTGTGGCATATCTTTGCTGATGGAGGATATGCCGGAGAGAAACTCAAAGCCGCACTCAAAGGACAGGAAAAAATCTATCGAAAACTCGCAAGCATGAGTGGTTGTTGCGAACATCAGGCTGTTAATACGGAGGCTTGCAAGGTATTGTTATTAAATATAAAATTTTGATTCAGACTCATAGAAAAATTATAAAGAGATCCCAGCCTTCGCTTTGATGACGGCGGTGATTTTATATGTAAAAAAATGAGCTCATTTTAAATCGGATGCACAATAATTATGGAACGCTTCACTGTCACCTACCGCATATGCGCAGATAACGAAACTCAAGCCAAGCAACGCGCAGAAAATATTGCTCTCGAACAAACTGTTGAAATTCCAAGAGATATTGTTCCTAGTGGCTATATTGAAGATGTCATCCTTGGCCAAGTTGAGAACATATCTTTTGAACAAGATGGTCAATATCTTGCGACAATTTCGTATAGCCCGGATAGCACAGCCGATGAATTACCCCAATTGCTTAATGTAATTTTTGGCAATTCCTCTATGCAAAAAGGCATAAAGGTTATTGATTTAGCCTTAGGCCCTGAAATGGAAAAGCGATTTACAGGGGCGCGCTATGGCATAGCAGGGATGCGGCAATTAACCAACAAAACAAATGGCGGCCTTATTGCAGCTGTTATAAAACCTCAAGGCTCAAACTCAGAAACCCTTGCAGAAATTGCGCACCAATGCGCATTAGCTGGCGCTGATATTATAAAAGATGACCACGGCTTGACTAACCAGCATATGGCTCCTTTTGAGAAGCGCTGTGATAAAGTTACGCAAGCTGTTCAAAAAGCAAACCGTGAAACAGGCGGCAACACACTTTATTTCCCCAATATTGCTGGCCATTCCAAAGACCTTATGCCTTACGCAAAATTTGCTCAAGAAGCAGGAGCAGGAGGTATACTTTTTATGCCAGGCTTATTTGGTTTTGATTTTATCAACCGCTTAACACGTATACCAGAGTTTAATCTCCCCATCATGTCGCATCCAACATTTTTAGGGCCATATGTATTATCTGAAACTTGCGGTTTTTCCTATGGTATGATGTTTGGCACCTTACAACGCCTAGCAGGTGCAGATATTTCTATTTTCCCGAATGTTGGCGGACGGTTTGGCTTTTCCGAAACAGAGTGCCTCTCCATCGTAGACGCCTGTCGTAATACAAAAGGGCCCGGCTGTCCCATTATGCCAAGCCCCGGCGGTGGCATGTCTAAAGAGCGTGCAAAAGATATGAAAAACATGTATAACGACGATGTTGTTTATCTCTTAGGCGGAAGTTTGCTGAGATACAAAGACCGCATTGGTGAGGGAATAAAAGACATGCGAAAAGCTTTATATGGCTATTCCCGGAATGAATGGTAGACTTAATTTAGGCGTTCAGACGGCTTAAGAGAGTGATAATGTTGGAAAAATAATTCAGCTCTTTTAAACCATTAGAACACTGCTGTCCTGTTAACGATTAAATAGGTCATTTATTTATGCAGCAAATCAGTTCATTAAGACCACAGTCAACTTATTGAGCTCAACCACTACTGACTGAAATCGGTATTGCTTTATGACTAAAGGCCATCCCTAAGAGCCTGACCGAAAAGTAATTGTTTTATTTCAATGGGTTACAAACTAAAATTTTTATATATTTGATTTTGTATTCTACATTTTCTCAATATATTCAATGTTAGAAGGTATTTTCATAATATTTGATAGCTGCATAACTCATTGTTTTTAAATACATACTTTTGAGTCAGACTCTAAGGGCCGGAAAGCCCCGCCAGGATCACTGACAGGCGAAGCGTTAACATATCTTGACAGGCAATGGCCCAAACTGATCCGCGCGCTTGAGGACGTTCAGATCGAGGTCGATGATAATCTATGTGAAAACGCAATCAGACCATTTGTATTGGGAAAAAAGCGTGGCTGTTCTCAGATACGCCAAAAGGCGCCAGAGCTTCAGCTAATCTCTACAGTCCAATTGAAACCGCCAAAACCAATGGCCTGGAGCCTCACATCTATCTGCAACAGGTGTTCACCAAACTGCTAAATTATGACGATCATCACAAAGTGGAAGCACTATTGTCCTTGAATGTGAAAAATATAACTGCTTAATTGAGTGCTTACGCTCTATCCAGATTAGAGCCCAATGCAGTAAAAAATAACAGACATTAGGTAGTGGACTCATAAAATTCGCACCATAATCTTATAGAAGCCAATTTTATGAGTGCCATGAAATTTTTTACACTTTTCTCATAGCGTGTTGCAATTCTTCGAAATGATTTTTTCAACCTGCCAAAGAAGCGTTC
>JBCCCO010000040.1:0-23516 GCA_039033475.1 Pseudomonadota bacterium
CTGAGTTATCCCTTACCATAAGGTAAATTCCCACGTGTTACTCACCCGTCTGCCACTCCCTCCGAAGAGGGCGTTCGACTTGCATGTGTTAGGCCTGCCGCCAGCGTTCGTTCTGAGCCAGGATCAAACTCTTAGGTTTGATATATTCTGTGCTCTGTATTACTAAGTCAAAAGACTTAAATTCTCACGTTTGACGAGTCCCCATCACTTAGTCATATAATCTTCACAAATAATATGTAGATTACACAACATAGGTTTTGGAAACGAAACGATAAGACGTACAGATAAAATATGTTCAATCTCAAATCAAGCTACAGCCTACTAGGCTCTAACTTTCAAAAAGATCTCGCAAACTCCGCCGCCTACGTTTCTCTTTCTTTTATATATCACAATGTCAAAGAGCAGTTCCCTTGAAAACAAGGAAGCATGAATCTCAGAAGCAAGTAGAGATCCAAAAAAGGTATGTCAAAAAGAGGTTGTTTCCGAGAAAGCCACTCGGTAAAGACCCGCTATTTTTCAGACACTTAGTTACGATAAATGAAGCCCTCATTGATCGTGAGATCGGTTATATATAGATTCGCTCTTAGCTGTCAACGACAAAAAGTCACTTTTTTAGTTTTTTCTTCATTTTTTTTATATTTCAAGATCATTTTCCAATTATTATCTAAATGTTAGTTTTTATTAACATAGCGTAACGCACTCTATGCATTGAAAATATTATGTTAAAATTGGATTTGCAGAAAAAATACAAGAATATAAATTGATAAAAATTCATAAAAAGCATTATAAAACACTCAAAATTTGATTAGAGTAAAAAATTAAATTTTATAAACCCTATACACCACGATAGATATTGGTAAGAGGATCAGACGTTGTTCAAAAAACGTAGCGGTCAGTTGGTAAAACGGAATAAAGGGCGTGGGTTACGGGTCAGGACAAATCCAAAACGCTCTTTACCAAAGATTTATTTATCTGAAACATATGAAGACCTCCCAGAGACATTTTTACAAGAATCTGGCAATTTAAAATCAGCCTCACACCTCAAATGGTTGGTTAGCACATGCATTGCAGCATGCGTTGGCATTATGGCAATTGGCATGGTCCTCTATGCGGTAATGGATATGGAAGATGGCAGCGGAATTATAAATTCCATTCAAAAAGCCAGCCTTGATGCCATGCAACCTGTAAAAAAAGCAACAATCGTGAATAACAAACTCCGTGTTGCCAGCAGAAAAACAGATCGGCTTGTTGTCACATCAAAAGGATTATCTACCCGCCACATCATACACGATCGTGTTGCACAACGTCGAGGAAACCGGGATTTCATTGTGGTCAAACCTTACACACATGTTGTCGCCACACTCTCAACAGTCCGCCCGAGAAAAGTTAAAAAAATTCCAGCATTTAATCCTTTTAAAGTATACGCAACCACAGCGCGTTCATTCACGTCTTCAGATGGAAAATCCTTAAAACAAGGGCGTTTGATCCGTACAAACATGACAGATTTACAAGACAGCTTATCCCTAAACAAGGATGGTGAAAAACTCTCTCTTGCAGATGTAAGGATTTTGATTTCAGAAACTTATGAGATTTACAAAGAAAATAACCAAGCTATTCGTCCTGCCTTAAATGAGAATTTATCAAATCAGAAAACACAAAAAACACTCCCTCCACGACTGACAATTATTGATAAAACCGTTGATGAAGATGACCTACCTGAACACCACGAGGTACGAAGCGTTTTTATCAAACCCAAAAGCTCAATATTTAAAGTCGTTGGAAAATTTGCGGTAGAGAAATGGCAAACGGCCAAAATTTCAGATGCAATTACCAAAGTTGTTCCCGTAAGCAAAATCCGTAGCGGTCAAGAGTTGCGCTTTATTTTGGTTCCCACTCTTGAGGACAGCCAAAAATTAGAACCACTTTCCGTGAGTTTGTTTGATGGCGATGAACATAAAGCAACTGTTGAGCGTAACAGCGCCGGAGATTACGTCGCAAGTGCAGAGATTACGAATCTCACAGTCACCAAACAACAAGTCCGAACAGACTTTCCAAAACGCTCAACTGTATATACCAGCTTGTACCATGCCGCACTCGCACAAAGCATGGCCCCGCAAAAAATAAATCAAATCATTAAAATTCATGCCTATGACGTTGACTTTAAAAGGCGTGTTCAATTGGGGGATCAATTCGAAGTCTTCTTCGACACAAAAAAAACGAAAAAAACAACTCATTCCCCATATGGCGAGTTATTATATACCTCAACGACAATCTCTGGTATATCGCGGCGTTTTTATCGTTTCAGAACGCCGAATGGGGATGTTGATTTCTATGATGAAAACGGCTCTAGTGCAAAAAAGTTTTTGATGCGCAAACCAGTCCGTGGCGCACGCTACACCTCAGGCTTTGGCTATCGATTGCACCCCATCCTAAGAAGACGTAAAATGCATACCGGCGTTGATTGGTCCGCCCCTAGAGGTACACCCATTTTAGCCGCAGGCGATGCAATCATTGAATATATCGGTTATTACGGTGGCTATGGACGCTACATCAGATTGCGCCACGCCAACGGATATAAAACCGCATACGCCCACATGCACCGCTTTGCTAAGGGCTTAAAGAAAGGCTTTCGCGTCCGCCAAGGCCAGGTCATTGGGTATGTTGGTTCGAGCGGTCGCTCAACTGGAAACCATTTGCATTATGAAGTTCTGGTCAACAGCAGGCACGTAAACCCAATGAAAATCGAAGTGCCAAGAGGACGTACCCTCAAAGGCCGTTTATTGGCTGAATTTAAAAAAGAAAAAACACGCATCGACAGTCTCATGCGCCGCGCTCCTGTTAAAACACGGGTTGCCAAAATAGAAGAAAATATCTGAAAATCATAACTTAATCATGCGCCCTGAATGGACATCCGCTAAACGTGTCGTTATCAAAATTGGCTCTTCATTACTCATCCACCCTGAGAATGGCACGCTTAATACCAAATGGCTTACCTCCCTTGCCAAAGATCTAAATGATCTATCCAAACAGGGCAAAGAGGTGATTGTGGTCTCATCAGGAGCCATAGCTTTAGGGCGCAAACTACTAAATCTCAAGGCTGGAAACCTAAAACTCGAAGAAAGCCAAGCAGCAGCAGCCGTTGGACAAGTCTCCCTAGCTCATGCATATTCCGATGCTTTTAAAGCCTATGGCATACCCACCGCACAAATTCTACTCACGCTAGATGACACCGAACAACGCCGCCGTTATTTAAATGCCCGCTCAACCATAAGCACCTTGCTAAAACTCAATGTTATTCCTGTCGTCAACGAAAATGATACTGTCGCAACTACAGAAATTAGATACGGTGACAATGACCGCTTAGCCGCCCGCGTTGGCACCATGATGAGTACAGATTGTGTGGTCTTGCTTTCAGACATCGATGGACTATACACAGCCTCTCCAATACAAAACCCATCAGCGCAACATATGCCTGAAGTCAGCGAGATTAATCCAGACATTGAAGCTATGGCCGGTGATGTCGGCACAGTTTATTCAAAAGGCGGAATGATAACCAAAATTGAAGCTGCAAAAATTGCGGTTTCTGCAGGAACGCATTTGGTCATCACCACCGGCAAAGTACTGAATCCCATACAGACTTGGCAAAATGGAGGACGTGCCACATGGTTTTTATCAAAAGGCAATCCCATTAAAGCACGTAAGAAATGGATCAAGGGTACCCTAGAACCAAAAGGCAAAGTCTTTTTGGATGAGGGCGCTGTACAAGCTTTAGCAACAGGCAAAAGCTTACTGCCTGCTGGAGTAACACATATCGAAGGAACATTTGAACGCGGTGATGCTGTTATGATTTGCGACAATAATAGCAACATATTAGGCCAGGGCCTATGCGCTTACAGCAGTGGTGATGCAAACCAAATCAAAGGTCATAAAAGCCACAAAATTGAACTCTTGCTCGGCTATTGCGGCCGCCAAGAACTCATCCACCGCGATGATATGGTTTTGAATTAGGGCGATGGCCCTTACAAAAAACACACCCCCCGCCACCGTCATCCTCGCAAGAACGGAGATCTCTTTGCAATCTTTCTAAGATCACAACCTTCACAGCAATTACAGAATAAGATAAACTTTTTTTGCTTTAACTCATCGCAAGCTTTAAGCTAAAAAAACAGAACAACGACCAAAAAATGAAGATTTGTAATATGCAGCAAAACGAAGCCCCTTATGCACGGCAGATGGAAACTCTGGGACAGAGCGCACGAGAAGCCTCTAAGGCACTAGCGCAAGCCTCCACAGAGCAAAAAAATAACGCTCTCATGGATATGGCCGCAAAACTAAGAGAGTGCACAGCCTCTCTTCTAAGCGAAAATGCCAAAGATATGGAAGCTGCTGAAATCACAGGAAAAAATCGCGCTTTTCTAGACCGCTTACAACTCACGCCAGAGCGTGTAGAAGCTATGGCCAAAGGATTGGAAGACATTGCAAAACTGAAGGATCCTGTCGGGGATACTTTAGCCAACTGGGAACGGCCAAATGGCCTGAATATTTCCCGCGTGCGAGTCCCTTTAGGGGTTATAGGCATAATTTACGAAAGCAGACCCAATGTCACCGCAGATGCCGGAGGCTTATGCCTTAAATCTGGCAATGCCGTTATCCTGCGCGGCGGATCAGACAGTTATCATTCCAGCCATGCCATTGGAGCGTGTTTGACCAAAGCACTTAAAGCACAAGGTCTACCCGAACAGGCAATACAACTTGTTCCCACCACAGATCGTGGTGCCGTAGGCATGATGTTACAAGGACTAAACGGCACTTTAGATGTGATCGTTCCACGCGGTGGCAAAAGCCTGGTTGCACGGGTGCAAGATGAAGCCCGCGTCCCGGTATTCGCCCATCTTGAAGGGCTGTGCCACATCTTTATTGACAAAGCCGCAAATCTTGAAATGGCATGTGAGATTGTGCTCAATTCCAAAATGCGCCGCACTGGAATTTGCGGAGCTGTCGAGACCCTACTCATCCACAGAGAATGCCTTGAAACCCATGCAGCGCCTCTCATAGAGGCCCTCAACAAAGCAGGGTGTGAGATCCGAGGTGATGATGCCATACAAAGCTATGACCATAAGGTCAAACCTGCTGAGGAAAACGATTGGACCACAGAATATCTGGATGCCATTATCGCCATCAAAACTGTAGAGAATGTACAAGCCGCAATGGATCATATCGCAAGGTATGGCTCACAACATACAGACTGCATTATTAGCGATGATATCACAACCTCTCAAACGTTTTTGCAACAAGTAGACAGCGCAATTGTGTTACACAACGCATCGACACAATTTGCTGATGGTGGTGAGTTTGGCATGGGCGCAGAAATCGGTATTGCCACCGGCAAAATGCATGCTCGCGGCCCTGTTGGTGTAGAACAGCTCACCAGCTTCAAATATATCGTACGCGGCAAAGGGCAAGTTCGGGCCTAATCCTCAAACGGATCATGAACCAAAATCGTATCTTCTCGCTCCGGGCTGGTTGACAAGAGCGCAATTGGAACTTCAATTAGCTCTTCAACCCGCTTGATGTACTTGATACAGTTTGCCGGTAAGTCTGCCCATGACCGAGCCCCAACCGTTGATTCAGACCATCCATCAAGAGTTTCATAAATCGGAACAACACGCTGTTGTGCACCCTGACCTGCAGGCAAATGATCAACCGTTTCACCATCAATCTGATATCCCGTACAAATTTTAAGCTCTTGGAAGCCATCCAAAACATCAAGCTTGGTAAAAGCAATACCATCGATCCCTGAAACCTTTGCTGTTTGGCGCACAAGAACCGCATCGAACCACCCACAACGTCTGGCCCGGCCTGTAACTGTCCCAAACTCTCGCCCGCGCTCACCAATGCGCTGGCCAATATCATCATTCAACTCTGTTGGAAAAGGCCCAGCCCCAACACGCGTGGTATACGCCTTGGTAATACCAAGCACATAATCAATAGCTTTAGGACCAACGCCAGAGCCCGTTGCCGCTTGGCTGGCAATCGTATTAGAGGATGTCACAAAGGGATAAGTGCCATGATCAATATCGAGCAGCGCCCCTTGCGCACCTTCAAATAAAATTCGTTTGCCTTGACGTCTCTGCTGGTCCAGCATTGACCAAACCGTTTCAATAAATGGCAACAATTTAGGCGCAATATCCGCAAGCTGTTGATGCAACTCCTGAGCTGAAATTTCAGGCTCATTAAGGCCCCGCCTCAAAGCATTATGATGGGTTAAAATCCGATCAATTTTCGCTTTCAAACTTTCCAAATTTTGCAAATCCTGAACGCGAATAGCCCGCCTTCCAACTTTATCTTCATAAGCTGGCCCAATACCGCGCTTGGTGGTTCCAATTTTTCCAGCACCGGCAGCTGCTTCACGCAAAGCATCAAGCTCGCGGTGCAAAGGCAAAATAAGCGTTGCGTTCTCAGCAATACGAAGATTATCTGGCGTAATCGCAATATCTTGAGACTGTAATGTTGCAATCTCATCAATCAAAGCCCATGGGTCAATCACAACCCCATTGCCAATAATCGCAAGTTTTTTAGGCCGGACAACGCCAGAGGGCAGCAATGAGAGTTTGTAAACTTTTTCATCTATAACAAGGGTATGTCCTGCGTTATGTCCCCCTTGAAAGCGAACAATGATATCAGCGCGCTCTGAAAGCCAATCAACAATCTTACCCTTACCCTCATCCCCCCATTGGGAACCAACCACAACAACATTTGCCATTCTTTGCAACCTAATTTAATTAAATTTGTCAATGATGATAAGAGCTTCCGATAAAGCCCTGTTTTCCTAAAAACATTTCCTCAAAATATCTCTAACGACTTGAGATCATTATAGCAAGCGGGATAAACACATTTTGCTTTGGAAGATATAACACCCCTGTGGTAAGGAAAAATACCTTTAGTTTCAATGGATCACACAGCACCTTAGTTCTATGATTTCTCGTCTCGCAAAATACTTAAATGACAATGCCTATCTGTTATTGCTATTAACCACACTCTTCTGGGCTGGTAATTTTGTGCTCGGCAGAGGTATTGCAGGACACATTCCCCCTATCGCCTTATCCTGGTTCCGCTGGGTTTTTGCTTTTGCCATTCTGCTGCCCTTCACTCTACCTTATCTGCGCAAGGATTGGCCTGTCATTAAACAAAATATCCCTATTCTTACTTTTCTGGGCGTTTTGGGTGTTGGATCTTTTAACACCCTGGCTTATATCGGCTTAAACGACACCACCGCAATCAATGCTTTAATTCTACAAACCAGCGGCCCAGCGCTAATCATGATCGGTGCATTTGCAACTTTCGGAGAACGGGTTTCTTATATCCAATTCATTGGTCTTTTGATTGCTCTTCCAGGCGTATTGATCATTATACTTAAGGGAGAATTGACCGTACTATCACAAATGTCTCTGAACACTGGTGATATATGGATTTTTGTCGCAATGGTCTCTTGGACAATTTATACAATTTTATTGCGCTTCCGCCCTCAAATTCATGCATTCAGTCTAGCAAGCGTAACTTTTGGCATTGGCGCATTATTTGTAACGCCCTTTTTCCTTGGCGAAATGCTCTATGGCCATGTCATCACGTTCGATACGACAACACTCTTGTCCGTTGCCTATGTCGCAATCTTCCCAAGCACCCTCGCATATATCTTTTATAACAGAGGTGTTGAATTAATTGGCCCTAATCAGGCAGGCGCATTTTTATATATTGTTCCCTTATTCGGCGCGGTGCTTGCTATTTTGCTTTTGGGAGAAACTCTGCAAACCTATCATTTATGGGGGTTTTTAATCATTTTTATCGGCGTTTGGATGATATCTCATCACAAAAACAAAGTTTGACACCAAAATTACTCGTACGAATAATTTTGGTAATAAACACAGCTTATACCAAATAACATTATTAGATACTTATAATGTTATTTGGCAAGCGCGCCGCGCTTTAGCGCGTAAAGCCTATGTGGCGTTTGAACGTAAATAAAAAATGGCTGCATTTTCCGATCTGGAATATAGGTCAAAGTCAATGTGACTTGGTATTACTGAGATACCAACCCAAATTCTCGCATTTTACGATAGAGCGTTGATCTGCCGATCCCCAATCGTTTAGCGATTTCAGTCATATGTCCACGGTAACGACCCATTGCCAGACGTATCATATCAGCTTCCACAGCATCCAGAGGTCGCACATCCCCTTTTTCTGTGAGAGCCGGAATGCCAATCGTATGATGTCCATTCTTTTCAACATACTGCGTATTCTCAGCCCGCTGCGTCACAGCCATATCCGCCCCGAGCATGGCAGGACCTTCATTTTTGATTGGTTCTAATGGTGTTGCAGGTTCTTGCGGAACTTCTGGTTCAAACCCCTCAACATGGGCCGCAATTTGTGGAAATTCACGAATGCCAAGCACAGGACCATCTGCCAATACGACAGCGCGAAACACAACATTTTCAAGTTGTCTAATATTTCCTGGCCAGGAATACCCTTGCAGCATTTGCATCGCACTTTGATCGACATAGTCAATCTTTTTACCTTCTTCTGCAATAAACCGGGATACGAAATGTTCAACCAGATGCGGAATATCTTCAATACGCTCACGAAGAGGAGGCACAAAAATTGGAAACACATTCATGCGGTAGTACAAATCTTCACGAAAATTTCCACTTTTAACGTGATCAATCATATTACGGTTGGTGGCTGAAATGAGCCTGAAGTCAACTTTAACGGATTTATTTGATCCAACAGGGTCGATTTCGTTTTCCTGCAATGCACGCAATAACTTTACCTGAGCATCAAGAGGCAATTCACCAATTTCATCTAAGAACAAAGTGCCACCATTAGACTCAACAAATTTGCCTTTACGCTTTTCGGTTGCCCCTGTAAACGCTCCTTTTTCATGACCAAACAAAATACTTTCAACAAGGTTTTCGGGTATGGCCCCGCAATTTACAGTAACGAAAGGTTGACCAAGACGTTCACTTTCACCCTGGATAGCTCTTGCAATAACTTCTTTGCCAACACCGCTTTCACCCTCTATTAAAACCGGGATCGTTGAGGCAGCAGCGCGTTTTCCAAGCTCTATGACACGGCTCATAGACGGGCTGTTCGTAATCAAGTTATCAAAGGTAAGTTTACCTTCACTTTTACGTTTGATGCGTTTGATTTCACCTTCAAGAGCATTGATTTTTAAGGCATTGCGAATGGAAACCTCTAGCCGCTCCGGACTGACAGGTTTGATGACAAAATCACAGGCACCTGCCCGCATAGCCGCAATAGCAGTATCAATACTACCGTGGGCTGTTTGCACAATAACGGGAAGATGGGAAAGATTTGGACGCAATTTTTCCAAAATATCCATGCCGCTCAAATCAGGCATGACCAAATCAAGCAAGACAATAGAAATCGAATTTGGGTCTTCCTCTATAATGCTTAGGGCTTTTTCACCACTGTCTGCAACTTTTGTTACATAACCGAATTTTTTAATAGATTCTTCTAAAAGACGGCGCTGAATAGGATCGTCATCAACGATCAAAACGCATTTTGCCATAACTAAAACTCTTTAACTCAAAATGATAATACGGCAATTTCTTTATCGTACTATCAATACATCCTGTATGTGCGAAAAAATGATCCAAGCTTCAAGCATGCGGAAAATTTAAACGCATCGGAAAAAAATACTTAGGCATTTTCTTCCGTTTCAGCGTCATCCTGAACAATAAGTGTAAACATGTTCTTTACAAACTGTTTCATTTTAGGGGTTTTGATCAAAAAAATAACAATTTGAACGAAAGATTTGCCATAACACCATGTTTTTTTAACCAAAATGAAAGTTGAGATAAAAATGGGTTAAAATTGTCTCAGATATTTTCGATACAGCTACAAATCGCCCTCAAATTACCCTGGGCAGATTGCAGAAAAAAATGATATCTCTATATTACTTACAAAGACACAAAAGTGGGATTTGAATTATTATGACTGACACAGCTCTTGGGAAAATGCCGCAATGGCAATTGGAAACATTTTATCCTTCCCCCGATTCCAAAGACTTTAAAGATGATGTTTTAGAAGCTGAAAAACGCGCGCACGCGTTCCAAGAAAAATATCAAAACAATCTGCAACAGCTTTGTCAGCAAGCAGAGCAAAACCAAACTTTTTTTCAGGCCCTTAAAGACTATGAAGATCTACAAGATCGGATCGGACGCATTGGCTCGTATTCTTTTTTGTTATATGTGCGCGATACATTTCATGCGGAGCACACAAAATTCTTTGGAGACATGCAGGAAAAACTAACCAATCTTGGCTCAAAGCTCTTATTTTTTCCTCTTGAAATCAATAAAATTCAAGATGCCATCCTCGAGAAAGCTCTACAAACAGGCGCATTGCAACCCTATCGATATTGGTTTGAAGATTTACGCAAAGGCAAGCCCTATCAACTTGATGATAAGCTGGAGGAACTTTTTCATGAAAAGCACATCACAGGACGTGCTGCCTGGAGCAGGTTATTCAATAACACAATGTCCGCGTTATCGTTTGACGTTGATGGTAAAACATTAAATCTTGAAGCAACCTTAAACCATTTAAGTCATAAAGATAACAAAACACGCAAAACAGCGGCAGATGCTTTGGTGCAAACGTTCGGGCAAAACATTCGTCTTTTTACAACGATTACCAACACACTGGCAAAAGACAAAGAAATTTCAGACCGTTGGCGCGGATATCAAGATATTGCCGATAGCCGTCACCTGGCCAATAGTGTTGAACGCGAGGTTGTTGAAGCGCTAGAAAAAGCCGTAACTGACAGTTATGCCAAACTGTCTCACAGATATTATGCGTTAAAAGCAAAATGGCTTGGCATGGAAAAGTTGGCTTATTGGGATCGCAATGCACCTTTGCCAGAAAGTTCCGATGAAATTATTGATTGGACCACAGCTCAAGAAACAGTATTGAGCGCCTATAATGCATTTTCCCCTGAAATTGGAGGCATAGTAAAACAATTTTTTGATAACAACTGGATTGACGCTCCGGTTAGTGAAGGCAAGTCGCCGGGGGCTTTTGCACATCCTACAGTCCCAAGCGCTCATCCCTTTATTATGCTCAATTATCTTGGCAAACCACGTGATGTTATGACCCTTGCCCATGAACTTGGTCATGGCGTCCATCAATATCTTGCGAACGCTCAAGGACCACTGCTTGCTCCAACACCGCTAACATTGGCTGAAACGGCTAGTGTCTTTGGTGAAATGCTGACGTTTAAAACATTGCTCTCGCAAGCTGATACGCCAGAAAAGCGCAAAGCTATGCTGGCTTCTAAAGTGGAAGACATGATCAACACGGTCATTCGACAAATTGCATTTTATACGTTTGAACGCAAGCTCCACACTGCCCGGCGAGAAGGCGAGCTGACATCTGAGCAAATTGGTACGATATGGATGAGTGTGCAAAGTGATAGCTTAGGTCCCTCGGTTGACTTAAAAGAGGGGTATGAGATGTTCTGGTGTTATGTTCCTCACTTTATAAATTCACCGTTCTATGTTTATGCCTATGCGTTTGGGGAATGTTTGGTGAATTCTCTGTATGCTGTTTACGAAAATTCTGAAGATGGTTTTGCGCAAAAGTATTTGGATTTGCTAAGCGCAGGTGGCTCGAAACATCATAAAGATTTGTTAAGTCCTTTTGGGTTAAATGCCTCTGATCCCGGGTTTTGGTCTATGGGCTTGAGTGTTATCGAACGCTTTATTGATGAGCTTGAAGAACTGTAACTCCTTTATAGACGTATATGACATAAAGGCTGTTTTTATTTTTTCCTGATCCAAAATTGCAATTATAATAATTTCAGAGCAACCTTGATGTCAGATGATAATTCATTACAGCACGATGGGGAAGCAAATCGCTTCGGTAAACGTTTAAGCCGTTATGCCAAAGTAGGAAGCAACGTCGGCAGCGTTGCGGCAAAAATGGCTGGGGAGCGCCTTGGCAAAAGCCTGTTTGGTGCGGGGAATGATTACAATCCAAAATATGCCGCACAGTTAACCTCTGTCCTTGGCAATCTTAAAGGACCGATTATGAAGGTGGCTCAGCTGCTTTCAACAATTCCAGAGGCTATTCCGGCTGAATATGCCGAAGAACTCTCAAAGTTGCAAAACCAAGCCCCACCGATGGGATGGGTGTTTGTGAAACGCCGGATGGCCGCAGAACTTGGGGCGAACTGGCAAGCCAAATTTGCAGAATTTGAGAAAGAAGCAGCAGCTTCTGCTTCTCTTGGTCAGGTTCACAAAGCAAAGTCTTTGCAAGGTGAAGAACTTGCCTGCAAATTACAATATCCTGATATGCAGTCTGCTGTTGAAGCTGATTTGAATCAGCTTGGTCTTCTTCTGTCTATTTACAGACGGATGGATAAAGCCATTAATACGTCTGAAGTTCTGCCTGAAATTTCGGCGCGTTTGCGTGAGGAACTTAATTACGAACTGGAAGCATGTCACACCAAACTTTATCGGCTTATTTTTGAAAATCAGCCTCTCATTAATGTTCCAGATGTTTTTGAAGACTTGTCTTCAAATAGGTTGCTCACGTTGAAATGGCTCCAAGGCAAACCCTTATTACAATATAAAGAGCATCCTCTAGAAGACAGAAACACAATTGCAAAGGCTATGTTTCTGGCATGGTGGTTTCCCTTTAGTCACTATGGCGTTATTCATGGCGACCCACATCTTGGCAATTATACCATTTTTGAAAATGACACGGGGCGACCTGCTGGCATCAATCTGCTTGATTATGGATGCATACGAACTTTTAAACCTAATTTTGTGCAAGGTGTGGTTGACCTTTACACCGGACTGCTAAACGATGACCGCGCTAAAATAGTGCATGCTTATGAGACCTGGGGATTTGAAAATCTCTCCAATGAATTGATTGATATTCTCAACATTTGGGCCAACTTTATTTATGGCCCTTTGCTGGAAGATCGTGAACTTACAATTGCCGATAATATTGCGCCTGGAGAGTATGGTCGCAAACAAGCTTTTGAAGTTCATAAAGGATTGCGTGAAAAAGGACCGGTCAAAATTCCACGTGAATTTATTTTTATGGATCGTTCCGCCATAGGTTTGGGCGGTGTATTTATTCATCTAAAGGCAAAAATGAATTTTTATCAGCTGTTTAATGAAACAATTTCAGATTTTGATCTTAATGTTGTGAGCCAGCGTCAGAAAAACGCATTCGATGCGTGCGGTGTCCCTGTGCCCTGAAAAACGATGCATAGACAAAAAAATCATTACAAATCATATAAATTTGCTATAAATATTTGAAAAATGGAGATACTCCAGTAGGATTAAGAAAAGTGCGTTTTAAACACCAAAACTCTCCAGCGTCATTCTAGCGAAAGCTGGAATCTCAAGCGGATTAAAAAAGGTCTAGCCCTAAAAAATAAGATCCCAGCTTTCATTGGGATGACATAGGGACTTCATTTTTTCTTATCCATAACTGGGGTTAGAGATTCAAATACAAAGGAAAGATATGTCTGGAGATATGTCAGGTAGCAGTCCTGAAATGGATGTCGAACAACATGAAGAAACTTACAATGGCTTCATTTTGGCAACGAAAATATGTACAGTATTCGTTGTTCTTATTCTTATTGTATTGGCATATTGGCTTTTATAATATTATTTCAAAGTCGTAACGTGTTTCAATACAAATATCATTTACAATACAACAACGGGACATTCTATAATGACAACGTTAGCCGTTTTGGCTGAGCAGCATCCTGAAACACGTGTTGGCCTTTCTGTTGAAACTGCGAAAAAATTTATCAAATTGGGCTGCCGAGTAAATGCATTATCTGGCGCAGGGCAACATTCAAACATCTCAGATGATTCTTACAAAAATGTCGGTGTCCGTATTTTTCAGGATACGCAAAGTCTATTAAAAGATGCTGATATTGTTATGAGTGTGCGGCGGCCTTTAGCAGAACATCGCAACTTTATGAAAAAAGATGCTATTGTGATTGCGATGCTAGAGCCCTATTCTGAGCAAGACGATTTGCAGCAGATTGCAAGTGCTGGCCTTACCAGCTTTGCAATGGAACTCATGCCGCGAATCACCCGCGCACAGTCTATGGACGTGTTGTCCTCTCAATCTAATTTGGCTGGGTATAAAGCTGTGATTGAAGCGGCACATATGCTTAACCAAGCTATTCCAATGATGATGACAGCTGCTGGAACAGTACCACCAACAAAAATATTTGTGATGGGAGCAGGAGTGGCGGGATTGCAAGCAATTGCAACGGCGCGCCGTCTTGGTGCTATTGTGACCGCAACGGATGTTCGCCCTGCGGCGAAAGAACAGGTCAATTCTCTTGGCGCGAAATTTATCGCCGTTGAAGATGAAGAATTTAAAGAGGCGGAGACGGCGGCAGGTTATGCCAAAGAGATGTCTGATGAGTATAAGAAAAAACAGGCTGAACTAGTTGCAAGCCATGTTCAGAACCAGGATGTGATTGTCACAACAGCACTTATTCCAGGTCGGTCTGCCCCTGTTTTGGTGACAAAAGATATGGTTGAGACCATGCCCTCAGGTAGTGTAATTGTTGATTTGGCCGCAGAGCGCGGTGGCAATTGTGAATTGACGCAAAGCGGTGAAGTGATCCAGCACAATGGAGTGACTATTTTTGGCAAGTTAAATTTGGCTGGAGGGCTTGCAAAAAATGCATCAAGCCTTTACGCGCGCAATCTTTATGCCTTTGTTGAAACGATGCTTGATAAAGATACCGGCACCCTTTCAATTGATTGGGATGATGATGTAATTACCGGAACATTGGTAACCAAAGATGGTGCTATCGTTCATCCGCACCTCACACAATAGTTTTTTCACGCACCTTGATAAGGAAGGATAAGGATAAGGATAAGGAAATTACATTTTAAATATCAAAACCAGCAACTGTCATTCCAGCGAAAGCTGGAATCTTTAGCAAGTTGCAATAATTTAGTTTTAAAAATGAGATTTCAGCTTCCACAGAGATGATGAGCTTTTTTGTATTTTTATTATTTATAATTAGGTCTAACTAGGAAAAAAACATGTTATATCAGACCCGTATGAAATTATTTATGACTCTGTCCATTGTTTTTTCTTTACTTTTCATCTCTCCAACATTTGCCGCAAGTGGGCAAAACGTTGATCCTTTCTTTTATGAATTGGCTGTTTTTATTATGGCTATTTTTGTTGGGTATTACGTGGTCTGGAGTGTAACGCCTGCTTTGCACACCCCTTTGATGTCGGTCACAAATGCAATTTCTTCGGTCATCGTTGTGGGGGCGTTGTTAGCTCTTGGTATCGATACTTTTGTGAGTGGTTCTGGTATCGCTCAGTTTTTTGGTTTTTTGGCATTGATAATGGCTGCGGTAAATATTTTCGGCGGGTTCCTTGTGACCCAACGCATGCTGGCGATGTATAGGAAAAAAGAACGTTAGAGTCATTACACTTGATACATAAAAATTTACAAATTCAAGGAATAGTCTGTCATGGACGCTAATCTTACTCTTATAATTTATTTGATATCTGGCGTACTTTTTATTTCAGCATTGCGGGGCCTGTCTTCACCTGAAACATCTCGGATGGGCAATTATTATGGTATGGCCGGAATGGCTCTTGCGATTGCTACAACGCTTATTATCGCCAGTCCGACCAATGTTTTTTCATTGATTTTAATTGTCAGTGGTTTTGGACTGGGGGGTGGGATTGGTGCTTATATTGCGCGAAAAATTCCGATGACAGCCATGCCCCAACTTGTTGCGGCGTTTCATAGTTTGGTTGGGTTGGCGGCTGTTTTTGTTGCTGCCGCCGCAGTTAACGCACCGGCGGCATTTGGCATTTTGGTGGACTATGCTAATCCCGTGCAAGGTATTCGAGTTGCGAGCCTCGTTGAAATGTCACTTGGGGTCGCCATTGGGGCCATTACGTTTACTGGCTCCGTTATTGCTTTTTTGAAACTTGATGGACGGATGTCTGGAGCCCCCATTCTGTTGCCTGCACGTCATCTTATTAATGCAGGTCTCGGAATTATACTTGTTCTTTTGATTATTCTCTTTTGTCAGCAACAAAACCAAATTCTATTTTGGTTGATTACAGCAACAGCGCTGTTGTTAGGCATCCTAATTATTATTCCTATTGGCGGAGCAGATATGCCCGTAGTGGTTTCTATGCTGAATTCTTATTCTGGTTGGGCAGCTGCTGGTATTGGTTTTACGCTTAGCAATATTGCTCTTATTATAACCGGAGCTCTGGTTGGTTCTTCTGGCGCTATTTTGTCTTACATCATGTGTAAGGGGATGAATCGCTCTTTCATTTCTGTCATTTTAGGTGGTTTTGGGGGAGAAACGGCAGCAATCAGTGATGAAGGGATTGAGCGAACCGTTAAACAAGGCTCAGCAGATGATGCAGCGTTTATTCTGAAAAATGCTGGCAAGGTTATTATTGTTCCTGGTTATGGAATGGCCGTTGCTCAAGCACAACATGCTTTGCGTGAAATGGGGGACGAGCTAAAAAAAGAAGGTGTGGATGTGTCTTATGCTATCCACCCTGTAGCCGGGCGAATGCCTGGCCATATGAATGTTCTTCTGGCGGAAGCAAATGTACCTTACGATGAGGTGTTTGAACTCGAGGACATTAATAATGATTTTGCCCAGGCTGATGTAGTCTATGTAATTGGGGCAAATGATGTCACCAACCCAGCGGCTGAAGAAGATCCAACCTCTCCTATTTATGGTATGCCCGTTTTGCAAGTCTGGAAGTCGGGAACAGTTATGTTTAACAAACGCTCGCTCGCGTCTGGCTATGCAGGGATTGATAACCCATTGTTTTACCGTGATAACACCATGATGATTTTGGGCGATGCCAAAAAAATGACTGAAGAGATTATGAAAGCTCTATAAATGAACATATAGTTGATCTGATTTAGAATGGTTTATTAATCAAGGTACTTTCAGCTCGTCATTCCCGCGAAAGCGGGAATCTCAGAAAAGTCTCAGAGAGATCCCAGCTTTCGCGGGGATGACGCTGGTAGGTTTGATATGGAAATAAAATAGATCATTTTAAAACGGATGCGCTGTAGATTAACCGGCTCAACAAAAATGTCTTATCTTTATAATATCGCAACATTTATTCTGGTCACATTTTTCTGCACAACACTTGTAATCTATCTTGTCCAGCGCCGCCTTATTTACATTCCAGATACAACATATCTAAAACCAGCGCAGGTTGGTTTGGCTAATATCAAAGAAATTACCCTTAAAACGCCAGACAACCAATCGTTGGTTAGCTGGTATGTCAAAGCACGAAAGGGGCAGCCGACGTTGCTATACTTTCATGGCAATGCTGGGAATATTCTCAACCGTAAAGAGCGCATTGCTCTGTATCAATCTCATGGTTTTGGGGTTTTTATATTGGGATATCGCGGCTATGGGGCAAGTTCTGGAAAACCAACAGAGCAACATCTCATTACAGATGGAGGGATTGCTTACGAATGGCTTATAGAACAAGGAGTGCGTGCCAAAGAAGTTATTTTATATGGTGAATCTCTTGGCACCGGTGTTGCTGTCCAATTGGCCAGTCAAAAACAAGTAAAAGCTGTTATTTTGGAGACACCTTATGCGTCTCTTGTTGAAATTGGAGCAAGGCAGTACCCTTTTTTACCTGTGAATTTGCTTATGAAAGACCGTTATGAGTCAATAAAATTTATTACAAAAATCAATGCTCCACTCCTTATTCTACACGGTCAGCGTGATAATTTAATTCCAGTACAAAGTGCTCAAAAATTGTTTGAGGCTGCAACTAATCCAAAGGAAATGAAGCTGTATCAGTATGGCACGCACACAGATTTATATGGCCATGGAGCATGGCAGGATATTTTGAGTTATTTGGAAAAGCCCTAGAATAACAGAATAATTTACTTAGCGCTTTAAAAAGAAATGCAAATAATTTGCATATTCAAAAGAAACACATTAAAACAACTTTGGTATTAGATGATAATTGGCGGAAGTAAAAAATTATCCATAAACTGGGTATCTGAAATTTGTTGAAAATGAACAGTTTTTCCAGGTTCAATTCAACGTGTGTAGTTCTAGAGTTTTATCACTTAGATCCATGTCATAGCCGCCATCATAACATGGGCATGGATGCAAGCATGGTAAATATGAGGTTTTGTGAATGCTTATTTTCTTAGAAATTGTTGCAGCAGTCGGTCTATTTTATTGTATAATTGCCCTTGGAATTTATCTTTTCCAAAGGCACTTGGTTTACCGACCTAAAGGCGGCTATAACAATCCAAAAGACATTGGTCTTGCCAAAGTTGAAGAAATAAATCTCGATACAGTTGATGGTGAAAGACTGGTTGCTTGGTATGCTCCGGCAGAACCAGGGTTTCCAACATTACTCTATTGTCATGGGGCTATTGGTTCTCTGACCACAAGACGGGATCGTTTTCACCGTATTACCAAGCGTGGTTATGGTATATTTGCTGTCAGTTATCGTGGATATTCTGGCAGCACGGGTCGCCCTAGCCAAGCGTGGCTGACATTAGATGGCCTTATGGCTTATGATTATCTACATGATAAGCTGAAGGTTGCTGCTGAGAAAATTGTCATTTACGGTGAATCTATTGGAACAGGCATAGCAATCCCAATTGCGAGCCAAAAAAAGACAGCGGCTCTTATTCTTGAAGCACCCTATACGTCCTTGATAGACATTGCTCAGCACCGCTTTAAACTTCTTCCGATAGATTATTTCTTGCATGAAAAATATATATCAAAAAAGATTATTGGCCGAATAAAAGTCCCAACATTCTTTATGCATGGACGCAAAGACAAAGATATTCCTATTGATTTTGGTGAGGCATTGTTTAATGCGGCAAATGAGCCTAAAGAAATGAAGGTGTTTGAAGAAGCAGCACACACCGGGTTATTCAATTTAGGCGCATTCAATTATATCAGCGACTTTTTAGAACGTCATATGAATATTCCAAAATCAAGTGTGGTCACACCTTTGAAAAAATCAGCCGCTGAGTAACATTTTTATTCAGCTGCAAAAAACAAACTAGAAGTCTCTATTTAAAAGGACCATTATGGATTATTCAAAACCCGAAGTTATTCAAGCTGCGCTTAGTAATTGGATAGAGATTCTGTTGCCTTACGCGCTAAATGCCTTAACAGCGTGTATTCTTCTAATAATCGGTTTTACTCTCGCACGGATTATTAAAAATTCTGTTCGCAAACGGCTAATGCGCCTTGAAAATGCAGATGCAACTTTGGTTCCTGTGCTTTCGCAGCTTGCATATTACGTTGTACTCATAATAACGTTGGTCCTCATTCTCTCGGAATTTGGTATCCAAACAGCAAGTATTATCGCAGTTTTGGGGGCGGCCGGTCTTGCTATTGGCTTAGCGCTTCAAGGCACATTACAAAACGTTGCAGCAGGAATCATGCTGCTTATTCTACGCCCATTCCAAGTTGGAGATTTTATCGAGGTCACTGGAAATGGTGGCACTGTTGACGAAATCGGTCTATTTGCAACTCAGCTGCATACTCCTCAGGGTGTTTTTATCTCTATACCTAATGGCAGTATTTGGGCCGATACGATAACCAATTATACCAAAAGGCCAGAGCGTCGACTTGATTTTACCGTGGGCATTTCTTACGACGATGATATCGATAAGGCTGTTGGTGTTATTGATAACATTTTATCTTCAGACAAGCGCATACAATCTGCCCCAGCTAAGCCACAAGTTATTGTCTTTGGATTAGGGGACAGTTCTGTTGATTTACAAATTCGAGCTTGGGTCAAAGTTGAAGATTATTGGACTGCCCGTTTTGATGCCATCCGCGCTGTAAAGTATGCTTTAGATAAAGCTCAGATCTCAATTCCTTATCCTCACAGACAGGTGATTTTAGAGGATAAAAGTCAACGTACGTAAAATTAATATTTAAGCTTGACCACCACGCTCAACCCGCTTCAATCCTTCAACGGCTGGTTTAAAGGATGGGTTAGTACTCAAAGAGCGACGATATGCGCGTTCGGCTTCTTTATAGGAATTCATACGTTCTGCAGCCAAACCACGATAAGCCCAAGCTTGGTAGTGACCTTTTTTGGTACGCGCCGCAACATAAAAGTCATTATAGGCATCTTCATGTTTTTGCAATGCCATTCGGCTTTGACCACGCTTGAAATAAGGTTGTCCTGAATTTGGACGCAAGCTAATGGCAGACGAAAAATCTTCCTCCGCCTTTTTATGTTGGCCGAGAGATTGATAAACAATACCGCGCTGATAATATCCTACAGGATTTTCACCAAAAAGCTCTATCGCTCGGGTAAAATCAGACAAGGCAAGAGCAACTTTGTTCTGAACACGATAAAGGCGCCCTCGCCCGATATATGCCACATGATAATTGGGGGCAAGCCTTAAAGCTTGGTTATAGTCGGCCAGAGCACGTTCTCGCTTTTCCAGCTTTATATACACCAGCGCCCGGTTGGTATACGCCTGATAATAATCAGGGTTCAGTTTAAGGGCTGTGCTAAAATCTGCGAGGGCTTCTTGATACCTTTTAACTTTCACATAAGCTGTACCACGTAAATTCAAGGCATTCGGGTCTTGAGGATTAGACTCAACAACTTTGCTAAGAGATTGAATATTTTCTTGGGACCGTTTGTTAGAAACATAATTATCACTCGATAACAAACTTGTGTTTCCAGAATGACATCCAGCCAGAACAACAAGAAGCGAGCCTATAAGAACACGCTTAAAACAACAACATACTCTCTTGAATATCTTCATATTCATAGTTACGCAAAAACTCAAAATACTTAACTTATATTAATTGCTTTTAAATCTCAAAACTCAAGCACAGAGAACCATATATCTCTATACCTTCTCAATGTAATATAACCTAAAAGATTGAAAATGAGTAATGATAATTACTGATCAGAATTAAGTCTGAAATATGAGCAAGCGCCATAAATATAACCGATTTCATAAAAAATGAAATAATAGGCAAACTGGCTAAAGGCAACGATTGAGGCACTCAGTTTAGCGCTTTTTGAACGCTAGAAACTTTTCCTATAAAAAAGTCTCTAATCAACTATACAGCAATTATGTATGGGAAGGAATAAAATTCACACAACTAGAATGTTGCCAGAGATGTACTATGGCAAACACTAAAACTTAATTTCTTATGACGTAGAGATAAAAAAGGCCTAGAATTTCGATCTACTTGGCAGTAGACCTTCACGCTGAGCTTTTTTTCTGGCCAATTTGCGCGCTCTGCGTATCGCTTCTGCTTTTTCCCGCGCACGCTTCTCCGAAGGCTTCTCGTAATAATTACGAAGTTTCATTTCCCGGAATATTCCCTCGCGCTGCATTTTTTTCTTGAGCGCCTTTAGGGCTTGATCAACATTATTGTCACGAACGTGAACTTGCACTCGCTTGTCACCTCTCTAAAATGTTTTGAATTTTAAAAACACAGATAATTAACTAAGGCACAAATCATGCCATATACGTTTAAGTTGTAAGCCTATACCAAATCAAAGTATCTCTGTCTAGCTTGACTTCTCCTTATAATGAAAAATATATTAGCTACCGGCCTGTTTTTTCCAAAATTTTCGTAAAGTGCCCCATTTTACGATCTGCTTTAACATCTGATTTACCATAGAGATGAAGTTTTACTGTTTGATCCGACAGTAATCCTGACCATTTCATCACATCTGCTCCAAGCAAATTCGTCATAACAGCATCAGAATGTCTGTGCGTTTGCCCAATTGGCCATCCTGCAACGGCACGAATGTGGTTTTCAAATTGATTTACACAGCAAGCTTCAAGTGTCCAATGCCCTGTATTATGAACACGTGGTGCAATTTCATTGACAATCAAAGGCTGTTCCGAAGTCATGCCACAATAAAAAAACTCTACAGCAAAAACACCTATGAAATTGAGAGCATCTGCTATTTTTCGGGTGATATCATATGCCAATTCAGAAATTGGAGCAGGAATATCTGTAGGCACAAAACTTTGATACAAAATTTGATTGTGATGAATATTTTCACTCAGGTCATAATGTTGAAATGAGCCATCACGCCCTCTTGCAGCGACAACAGAAATTTCTTTTTCAAAACCAATAAAGGCTTCTAATACTGCCTCTTGTTGAGCGATAGCATCAAAAGCCGTCTCTAACACAGAGTTCCGTTCTAGTCTGACTTGTCCTTTGCCATCATATCCAAAACGCCGGGTCTTCAATATTGCCGGCATACCAGACGTTACAGCTGCTTTTTCAAGATCATCAAGAGTTCCAATAGAGAAAAATGGAGCAACAGGTATGCTATGTTCCGTTAGAAAAGTCTTTTCAAGCAAGCGGTCTTGCGTGATCTTGAGAGCTTCTATGTTAGGAAAAACCGATGTACCAAACGTCTCCAGAGAATACAGCGTTTCTAAGGGTATATTTTCGAACTCATAAGTTGCGACATTAATATGATCGGCAAAACGTTTTAGAGCTTTTTGGTCATTATAATCAGCAATGATCTGGAATTTAGACACATCTGTTGCAGGAGCGTTTGCATCTGGGGTGAAGGTGGTCGTTTTCAGGCCAAGTTGCGCCGCAGCTATCGCCAGCATGCGGCCCAATTGGCCCCCGCCTAAAATACCGATAACATCGCCCGGTTTGAGTGATAAGTCTGATTCAACAGTCATCTTTGGGGCATTCTGCTACATTATTCGTTTGCTGTTGTCGCCAGTTGTCTAGCCGTACCGCCAATTCAGCGTCATTCAATGCAAGAATTTGAACAGCTAACAATCCTGCATTTTTTGCGCCTGGTATCCCGATTGCGAGTGTGCCCACGGCAACACCCGCAGGCATTTGTACAATTGAAAGCAAGCTATCCTGGCCTGACAAAGCCTGGCTATGTACTGGAACGCCTAAAACAGGAAGAGGCGTTAAGGAAGCGAGCATTCCTGGAAGATGCGCCGCGCCGCCAGCCCCCGCAACTATGATTTTTAGGCCTTTATCTTTTGCACCTTGAGCATATTCAAACAGCCGTTTGGGCGTACGATGAGCAGAAACAATCCCAACATCACATGGAACTTCAAAGCCTTCAAGGATTTCACTTGTGTAACGTAAAGTTGACCAATCTGATTGACTTCCCATCACAATGCCGACAATTGGTCTATTTTGCTCCATATATCACCTGCAAATTCAAATAAGATTATGATTATACTATTCTTTTTAAGGCTTAGGGCCATGAAAAAATCAGATAAATAGTGATCAATACGATAAAAACGTTATAATATAAAGGATTTTTGAAGCTTTATATGGCATTTAAAAGATTTCATACTAAACCACTACCGGCTATAAGCCGGTAGGTTTATCTTCGGTATGATTTTCAATGTAATTGAGGATGATTTCATTTGTTACGTTTCCAGAAGTTGTACAGAAATACCCCCTTGCCCA
>JBCCCO010000041.1:0-23461 GCA_039033475.1 Pseudomonadota bacterium
AAATAACTACAGAATTCTTTCACAGCCTCATGGCATATCGCTCCTTTTCTGGATATATGGATGTTTTGGAATCACACCCATGATACGCCACCTTTAAATCACACCAACACCAACTTTTGCGTATAGCTCTATCGCCCAACGCGTCACACGGCTCTCAGCCTTGCTGTTACGAACAAGTGCAATTAATTCTTTCCGGGATGCTGTGTCTAAAAAACCGCTTCTGATTATACGTGCCATATCAAACTGCTTTGCGATATTTTGCAACTAAAATCTCGGGTAGCATTGGAATCGGGGTATATACAAAAATTACGTCAGCGAAGGTGATGTTATAGTAATAATTAAGGGGCTATACTAGATAATTTGCCGAAATGCTACACAGATTAACATGGGTCGCACTGCTAACGCGGCCAATTTTAAGGAATTTGATAATTCAAGCGGCAAATCAGGGATAATTAAGAGCTTTTTTATTGTGAATGGCAATAAATGCTCTATAAAGGTTTTGAGGATTTTGAACTATGACCAAGCAAATGGTCTTGCGGGAAAAAAATAACATTTGGCAATCGTTTGAAAGACTTCTTCGGTACAGACTGATTGTTCCATTAATGCGCAGCAAGCACCCTCCAGAACATGCGGCAAGAGGTGTTATGGTTGGCGTTGTCTGGGCCATGACTCCGTTTTTCGGCATTCAAATGCTGCTTGCCCTACTGACCTGGCTGATAAGTACGCGCGTCCTCAAGTGGGACTTTTCCCTTATCAATGCAATTGCATGGACTTGGGTGACAAATATTTTCACACTTATCCCTTTCTTTTATGCATTCTATGTTACAGGCCAATTAATGCTCGGTGATTTCAGCAATGCTGGGTATGAGAAATTCCAAGCTGTATTTAGTCAGATGCTATCAAATGGATCTGTTTGGTCCTGGGAAGGGATGCAAATTGTTTTAAATTTCTTGATTTCTGATATCGGGGGGCCAATGACCCTTGGTTCTGTTGTTTGGGCAGTTGTGTGTGGAATTGTGGCTTACTATTTATCCCTACGATTTGTGGTCAGATATCGGGAAAATCGTTTTGTGAATTTTGAGAAGCATGAAACTGACGAAATGGATAAATGATACGTTCAAAAGTGATCTAAAAACAGTTGCTTCAATGTTAATTCAACTTAGCCTTCATTTCTTGCAAAGATTGATCAACTAATCCACTTGATGCATCTTTTGAGAGTTTTTCGACTAACAGTTTTTCAGTAGCGTTTATCGCGATATCAACAACCATAGACCTAACTTCAGATTCAGCATCAGCTTCAGCCCGAGCAATTTTTTCTTCAGCCAATTTAAGGCGATGGTCGAGAGACTTTTGCAAGTCATCACGTGCATCCTGAGAAAAACTTTCTGCGTCTTTGCGGGCTTTCTCTATAATACCTTCTACGGCATCTTCTGCTTTACGTTGTTTATGCTGATACTGTGCAAGTAACGCCTGTGCGTCATCGCGCATTTTTCTTGCATCTTCCAAATCGTTTTGAATATCTTCAGCCCGTTTATCCAAAGCGCCCAGAATTTTGGTGTGCACCTTCATGTAATAAAGCAAAGCGAAAAAGGCTAATAAAGCGACTGCAACCCATACTGTTGGATCTTGTAAGTCTATCATAGGAGTATCCCCATAACTAACTCGCCCGTTTTGCGGGCGTATTTAATGCTTCAGATAGGTCTTTCTTTGTTATTGGAATATCAACAAGCTTATCAACCAAGACTTGCGTAACATCTGAAGCGATATCGTGAATATGCTTTAAGGCAGCTTGCTTAGATTGATTAATCCGCGTGTCAGCCTCGTCTAATTTCTTTTCAATCTGCTTTTCAAGCTCAGCCTTTTGCGTTTCTGCTTCGCTTTGCAGATCATCACGCATGCTTTGCATGATTGCTTTTGCCTTCTGGCGTGCTTCTTCTAGCGCTTCATCATAACTTGAAAGCGCTTTTTCTGCATCATCTTTCAAACGACTTGCCTCGTCTAGATCGCGAGATATGCGGTCTTGACGTTGCTCAATAATCATAGCAAGACGCGGTAAAATAATGCGTGACAAAAACATATAAAGGGCAAAAAAGCTTAAGGCCAACCATACGATTTGTGAACTAAAAGTCGATGAATCGAAGGGCGGAAAGCCCGCATCCACTTTCTTGTCCGCGTAGCCAACTTGTGTTGTCGTCTGCTGTGTTTGTGCCACTTTAAAATACCCAAATTATTGCAGAGTTAAAGAGGCTGATATGCAAAGCAAAAAGCCTTATCTCTTAGTATATTTTTGACAGAGACTTTTATGCTCCGAAAAGGATCAAAAGCGCAACGAGGAATGAGAAAATTCCAAGAGCTTCTGTCAGTGCGAACCCGAGAAGGAGGTTTGTAAACTGCCCTTGAGAGGCTGAAGGATTACGTAAAGATCCGCTTAGAAAATTACCAAAAATCTGACCTAGACCAATTGCTGCACCGGCCATTCCAAAACAAGCAATGCCTGCTCCAATAAATTTTGCTGCTTCCGCTTCCATTTTAAGCTCCTTTTAATTTAACTTTTTAATGTGTTTATCGTTTCTTTTTTATGTTTTAGATTTAATGACTTGGATGAAGTGCATCATGAAGATACATACAGGTTAATGTTGCAAATACAAATGCTTGTAAAAAAGCAACCAAAAATTCAAGCATTGTCATCGCTAGAGTAAGCAGCAATGGCATGACAGCCCCCAAAACGCCAAGAGGTCCAAGGGCAGCCATACTGATAACAAAACCAGCAAATACTTTTAACGTAATGTGTCCTGCCAGCATATTTGCAAAAAGTCGCACCGAGAGACTAACTGGGCGCGATAGGAACGAAATAATCTCGATTGGTATCAAAACAGGCAACAACCAAACAGGAACATCCGGCACAAAAAGCTTTAAGAAGCCAACGCCATTTTTATATATGCCATATAAAATAACAACGGACATCACAAGCAAGGCCAAGGCGAAAGTCACAATGATATGACTTGTCACTGTAAAAGACCATGGGATCATTCCAAGCATATTGCACATCAAGATAAATGTGAACAACGTGAACACAAATGGAAAGAACTTCATGCCATCTGCGCCAACGCCATTGCGGACCATATTATGTACAAACTCATAATATAATTCGGCAACGGATTGAGCTCTGCCTGGAATGAGAGAGCGACCCTGAATACTAATAACGAAAAGTGCGCTTGTTAAAACAACTGCGATTATCATCCAAAGTGATGAATTTGTAAAAGATACATCAAGCCCTGCAAATTCAAGAGGGACATATTCTTTGATTACAAATTGGTCGAGTGGTCCTTTACCCGCCGCCATAGTTGTCGTCCTATAATTCTGAAAGTTTTATGCGTAAAAAGCTTTTTTATTTTATTTATCTGGCTTTTTTTTCGTTTCATTCATTTTCTTAGCTGTGCGCATAACATTCATAAAGCCAGCAGTCAAACCTAATATAAACAAGGTCAACAAAAATAACGGTTTTGTTGCCAATAGTCCATCCAGCCACCAGCCAATAAATCCTCCGACAAGTGGACCAGCAATCAATTCTGATGTTATTTTAAAAGCATAAGAGTAGGCTTTGTTTTTTGGGTGTGGGCCGGCTTCGGGAGTATTTTTATCGCGTGCACGTTTGATTTTCTGATCAAGTTGGGCAAGCCGTTGCCCTAAATCAGAATCATTTTGTAAATTTTGGAGTTGATTGTTTTTATCGTTATTATCGTCTTGTGCCGTCATAGAAATATTGTATCTCAATCATCTCATTATAATCCAAAGAACTGCCATCGTAATGTAAAGTCCAATCACGCCAAACATCCATAATATATAATGCCTTAAGGCAAATGCAGCGGCCAACGCGCATAATAAAACTGCTGTGGTGTCAAGACCTGAAGCCGGAAGTTCCCAATAGCGCAATGGACCGTACCATTTTTCTTGAATGCCCGGGCTAAAAACGTGCAATGCGAACCATATAGATAAGTTAAGGATAATACCAACAACGGCGGCGACAATGCCTTGTAATGCGCCTTTTAGTTTAGGTATTGACGTAAGATATTGCACATATGGTGCACCCGTAAAAATGAACAAAAAACAAGGAATAAATGTTGCCCACAGCGTGACAAGAACGCCTGCAATACCGAGCCAAATGTTGTGTGTTCCATCAATTCGGGCTGAAGCCAGGTATCCGACAAACTCTGTCACAAGAATAAGCGGCCCTGGTGTGGTTTCCGCCAGGCCAAGACCGTCAAGCATTTCGCTTGCAGATAGCCAACTATGCGTTTCAACGGCAGCTTGCCCCATGTAAGCCAAAACCGCATAAGCGCCACCAAATGTGACTACGGCCAGTGTTGAGAAGAAAAAGCCAAGTTGGGTGAGGATGTGGTCTCCTCCGAGCACGGCCCGCATACTTAAAAGAGGAATGATCCAAATGGCCACCCAGGTGAGGGCTGTTATCAGCGTTTTATCCCATGGATGTGTGAGCGATACGCCTTCTTGAGGTGATGTCTGGGGTTGCTGTTGCACGAGAAAAACACCAGCTAAAGCGGCGCTTATAATAATAAGCGGGTAGGGCACTGTGAAAAAAAAGATTGCAACAAAGGCGAGTGCAGCAATCAGCCAATGAGAGATATGATGCAGAGTTCGCTTAGAGATTTTTATCAAAGCTTCTATCACAATGACAAGGATAAAAGCTTTTATTATAAAAAAAGCTGTTTCAATTATTGGAATATTGCCAAAGGCGACATAAATGATGGAAAGGGCGAGCACAACACACGCACCAGGCAAAACAAACATGAGCCCGGCAGCAAGCCCGCCCAGCACCCCATGAAGACGCCAGCCAGTGTATGTTGCCAATTGCATGGCTTCTGGGCCTGGCAGCAACATACAAAAATTCAGGGCACTGAGGTAATTCTCTTCATCGAGCCATTTGCGTTTTTCAACAACCTCCCGGTGCATCAGGGCAATTTGCCCGGCAGGTCCTCCGAAAGACAGCATCCCTATTTTTGCCCAGACCAAAAAGGCTTCCCAAAAAGTGACATGAGGTGTTTGGGCTGAATGTCTATTTTGCTCAAGCATGGGCGTTTGGAGATTTGCCGGGGCAGAAGAGGAAACGCCCCGGATATGTTCGTTTTTTAAGATGCCGCTTCGAATAATTCGGCGACATACTCCCAGTTGATAAGATGGTCAACAAACGTTTCTAAGTATTTTGGGCGTGCATTACGATAATCGATGTAATATGAATGCTCCCAAACATCACATCCAAGGATTGGTTTTGCGTTATGAACCAATGGGTTTTCACCATTTGGCGTTTTCATGATTTCCAGTTTTCCGTCTTTCAGGGCAAGCCAGCACCAGCCTGAACCAAATTGCGTTTTACCAGCATCAATAAACGCAGCTCTAAATTCTTCGTAGCCACCTAAATCGTCTTTAATTTTAGCTTCCAGCGCGCCTGGCATAGCAGTACCGCCGCCATTAGGTTTCATCCATTGCCAAAAATGAATATGATTGAAATGTTGTCCGGCGTTGTTAAACAAACCCGGATTGCTTTGATAAGACGCTGTGACAATCTCTTCTAACGATTTATCGGCCATTCCTGCTTTTTCAGCCAAATCATTCCCTACAGTGACATAAGCTTGATGGTGTTTGTCATGATGGAATTCTAGGGTTTCAGCGGACATATAAGGCTGTAATGCATCATACGCATAGGGTAGGTTGGGAAGTTCAAAAGCCATAAGGACCCTCTTAAGTTAATTTATTCATAAAAATTCACGGCAGACCTTAGCGGTACCGTTTGAAAGTTGCAAGTGAAGTTATGTCTCAGTATTTAGAGCAATCTTTCCTGCCACGTGCAGAGCAAAAGCATAATTCAGGGCTACTTCTTTAAGGCGATCAAAACGGCCTGACGCCCCGCCGTGTCCAGCTTCCATATTCGTTTTAAGCAGCAGTAAATTCTCATCCGTTTTGTATTCTCTTAGTTTCGCGACCCATTTTGCCGGCTCCCAATAAGTCACGCGTGGGTCAGTCAAACCACCAATTGCAAGAATATTAGGATACGCTTTTGCTTCAACATTGTCATAAGGTGAATACGACACAATCGTTTCATAAGCCTCTTTGCTTTCAATGGGGTTGCCCCATTCAGGCCATTCTGGTGGTGTGAGAGGAAGAGTATCATCCAGCATGGTGTTGAGCACGTCGACAAAAGGAACTTCAGCAAGAATACCGCGAAAGAGATCTGGTGCCATATTGGCAACAGCTCCCATTAGCATCCCGCCGGCCGACCCACCTTGGGCGACAATATTGCCCCTAGAAGTAAGTCCCTCCTCAGCTAAGTGCTCTCCCACAGATATAAAATCTTTGAAAGTATTGATTTTTTTGGGGCCGCGCCCCTCACGGTACCACCGATATCCTTTGTCTTTGCCGCCGCGAATATGCGCAATTGCATAAATAAACCCGCGATTAACCAGACTTAAGCACGTGGTAGAAAAGCTTGCAGGTATAGCGATGCCATATGAGCCATAGCCATATAACAAAACAGGGGCTGTACCATCTAAAGGCGTGTCTTTCTTGTAAAGTAGTGAAACCGGGATGTCTTCGTTATCATGGCTTTTTGCATAAAGACGGCGTGTTACATAATCATCTGCATTATGACCGCTGGGCACCTCTTGAGTTTTGCGTAACACACGCTCTTTGGTTTCAATATTATAGTCATAAACTTGTGAAGGGGTGGTCATGGAAGAATAGCTAAAGCGTATGGTTTCTGTATCATATTCGTAACCAACAGATAAACCTAATGAATAGGCTTGTTCATCAAAGGCAATCGCATGTTCTTCACCATCAATCCAGTTGCGGATCACAATGCGGGGCAAGCCATTTTCTCGCTCGATACGAATGAGGTATTGCTTGAGAACCGCAGCATCAATGATAAGGCGGCCTGGTCGATGGTATTCAATATCACTCCAATTTTTTTTATCCAATGCGCTCAGAGGGGTTTCCATAATCTTAAAATCTTCCGCATCATCTTTATTGGTCAGAATGATAAGACGGTCATAGAAGCCTCCACCACCATGATGTTCAATTGAATACTCATGGCCATGTTCGCGTGCAGAAATAAGCTGCATTTCACTTTCTGGATTGTGTGCATCTATCAGGCGGGCTTCTGAAGTTTGATGATCATTAGCGTTGATAATGATGAAGCGATTGCTTTGTGTCTTGCCAATACGAATGAAAAAGCCCGAATCCTGTTCTTCATAAACAAGAACATCTTCGCTTGCAGGAGTGTTTAGGGTATGGCGATAAACCCATTTGGGGCGATGGTTAGAATCAAGTTTCGTATAAAATAGGGTCTTATTGTCCTCAGCCCAAACAATATTGCCATTGGTATTTTCAATTTTGTCTTGCAGAAGGTTGCCTGTTTCCAGATCTAGGACCTCAACAGTGTAATACTCTGAACCTTTGTTATCGCTGGCATAGGCATAGTATTTGTGGTCGGGAGAATGGATAGCTCCACCAATTTGAAAATAAGATTGTCCTTCCGCTAATGTGTTGACATCCAGTAAAATGGTTTCATCACCGCCATCTCGTGGGTGCCGACAAAACCTAGGATATTGAGAACCGGTCTGGTAGCTGACATAATAGGCATACGTCCCATCAGGTGTAGGAACACTTGAGTCATCTTCTTTGATGCGACCTTTCATCTCATCAAACAAAACCTCTTGCAATTCCTCAGTATGGGCAAGGCAGGATGTCATATACGCATTTTCATCTTCAAGATACGTTCTGATTCCAGCATCCAGCACTGTTGGGTCTTGCATAACGTTTTGCCAGTTTTCTGCCTTTAACCAGGCATAATTATCGGTTTTTTCAAAACCGTGATGTGATGCATGGATTGGTTGTTTTGTTGCAACAGGGGGCGAGAGTTTAGAGTGTGAATCAGTGTTCATTTTATCTGTCCTAAGCAATCAAAGCGGAAGATGATTGTATTGGTATTTGAAGCAAGTTTTGATAAATATAAAAAATCTTGTTGATATTGTGGGGTATATTCGTTCTTTTATAGTTACGAATCATAGCTGATGTCATGTAACTTTGAAACTAGAATAAATCTTTGCGCGCGTATTTAAATAAAAAAATAGCTAGCAAAATGTGAAATAGTATTGTAGTCGCTGATTTCTAGAAAACACAAATAAAATACACTAGAAAGTTGAAGGTATGTTTTTCGTTGCTGCTTTATCGATACTTGTTGCCTTGAGCCTTGCTGTTGCAAGAGCCCTTATGGGGCCAACAGTGTTTGACCGTGTTTTGGCTGCGAATACAATCGGTACTCTTTCAATTTTGTTGCTTGCTGTTGTTGGTTTTATGACAGGGCGTCCAGAATTTTTAGATATAGGTCTTACCTATGGTTTGCTCAATCTTATCGGAACAATGGCTGTTTTGAAATTTTTCCGCCATGGTGATTTGAGCTACGATGATAAAGATACAAAGAAGAACACATGACTGAAATCTTGTTATATCTCAGTTGGGTTTTGATTGCTGTAGGCAGCTTTTTTATTGTTATTGGAGCCTTTGGCATATTCCGTTTGCCTGACGTGTTTACGCGCATTCATGCCGCCGGTGTAATTGATACTGTTGGGGCTGCGTTTTTGTTAACGGGCTTAGGGTTAAATGTGGAATTTGGCCTGGTAACTGTGAAGCTCCTTATGATTTTTCTGTTGTTCTTTTTTTCATCTCCCGTGGCAACTCATGCTTTGGCACAGGCGGCTTTGGCTGATGGTATACACCCTGTTGCAGAAGATTTGAGAGAAGTTAAAACCGTGGCAGCTGATAAGTCTGATAAGGATGATGTCTAATGGAACATTTAGATGAATTGCTGATAAATATGGTGTTGCTCACCTTA
The DNA here is from genome assembly GCA_039033475.1 of Pseudomonadota bacterium. Lineage (GTDB taxonomy): Bacteria > Pseudomonadota > Alphaproteobacteria > Rhizobiales > CBDHHC01 > JBCCCO01. The sequence continues at coordinate 8,906 of JBCCCO010000041.1, forward strand.
ATGGCTATTGTCGTTGTTGGTATCATTGTGATGAAAAACCTGTTTTCAGCAGTTATCCTAAGCGCTATTTACAGTTTTTTGCTGGCCAGTGTCCTTATAGTACTTGATGCTGTTGATGTTGCTATGACTGAAGCAGCTGTTGGGGCCGGAATTTCAACGGTTTTGATGCTTGCAACTTTGCATATCACAAAAGACAAGGAAGCGACCTTTACGCATTCCATTGCCATTCCTTTGTTCGTGATTGTTGTAACCGCCGGGGCGCTTATTTTTGCAACATTTGATGCGCCTGAGTTTGGCTCAGCCGCTGGGCCGCAACATAATCACGTGGCTCCTTACTATTTGAGCCAGTCTATCAATGACACAACTGTGCCAAATGTGGTTACGGCGGTTTTATCCAGTTATCGTGGATTTGATACCTTTGGAGAAGTTGCCGTTATTTTTACAGCTGGCATTGGAATTATGCTTTTGCTCAAAGGGCGGCCGAGCAACAGAGAAGACGAACAAAAAGATCTTGACCCTCAAGACAATATTGAAGTTAAAGCCTCTAAGCGTGATGGAGAACAGCAGGTATGAAACTTGATTTGCTTCTTCGGGTTGCGACGAAATTTATATTACCCTTTATGTTTGTTTTTGCACTTTATGTGCAGTTCCATGGAGATTTTGGTCCTGGCGGTGGGTTCCAGGCGGGCGTTATTGCAGCTGCAATGATCATTTTTTATGCGATTATTTTTGGTCTTGAGGCCGCAAAAGGTGTTGCACCAGAGTGGGTTGTCGAAAAAATGATGCCACTAGGCGTACTAATTTATGCCAGTACGGGGGCTATTAGCTTCTTCTATGGGAAGAACTTTCTTGATTATTCTGTTTTTGATTTGCACGATCCCGCGCATGGTCAGCACATCGGGATATTGCTGATTGAATTTGGGGTTTTGGTCACCGTTTGTGGAACAATGATTGCAATTTTTTATGCCTTTGTGGGGCGTGGCAGTTCGTAACTAAGTGTTAAATAAAAAAGATATAAGCACTGCGCTTTAAGGGGGCCTTTGTGGATTTGTTGCAGACAATCGTCGAGCATTATAATCATTGGATAACGATTTTTCTGGCCGTATCAGGGCTTTTCATTGTTATTGCCAAAGGCAATATGGTGAAAAAACTAATTGGGCTTTCTATTTTCCAAACATCCGTTTATCTGCTCTATATCTCTCCAGCTAAAATTTTAGGTGGAACTGCACCAATATTAGATGACAAATTTACGGTGTATTCTAACCCTCTTCCTCACGTTCTTATTCTGACTGCTATTGTTGTTGGTATTGCAACGATTGCGCTAGGTCTCGCACTTGTTGTTCGCATTCATGAGGCCTATGGCACGATTGAGGAAGACGAGTTGTTTGACGGGGATAATGGTTCATGAGTATGGGAGCTCTTGGTTTAGATAATATTGATATGACGCATTTTCCAATACTGTTGGTGATGGTGCCTTTGTTTGCTGCCGTTTTTTGCGCATTTTTGCAGCGTGGAATACTGGCATGGGCCATTGCATTTCTGGCCAGTTTGGCTTTGCCTTTTCTGGCGATTGCCATGTTACTGCATGTTTCAGAAAATGGTCCCATATCTTATGCTTTGGGAGGGTGGGCGCCCCCTATTGGTATTGAATACCGTGTTGATATTTTGAGCGCTTTCGTACTGATGCTGATTTCTATCGTTGGTGCTGTTTCCATGATTTATGCTCGCAAAAGCGTTGAAAAAGAAATCGATTCCTCGCGTCAGGCTTGGTTCTATACGATGTACCTCTTATGTCTTTCAGGTTTGCTTGGCATTACCATTACAAACGATGCGTTCAATGCCTTTGTCTTTTTGGAAGTCTCATCTCTTGCAACCTATACCATGATTGCACTTGGCAAGGACCGTAGATGTCTCGTTGCCGCCTATCAATATCTCATCATGGGGACAATAGGGGCTACACTTTATGTTCTTGGTGTTGGTATTCTCTATTCAGTCACTGGAACGCTCAACCTCTCAGATATCGCTGCACGGTTGGGAGAAGCGTTTACAACTGGCGGGTTTGAGCGTTCGATCTTAGCTGCCCTTGCCATGATCATGGTTGGTTTGAGCTTGAAAGTAGCCCTGTTTCCTTTGCATCTGTGGTTGCCAAATGCGTATGCTTATGCGCCATCATTTGCAACCGTTTTCCTTGCTGCGACGGCAACCAAAGTGGCGATCTATCTCATTTTACGGTTTTTCTTTTCGGTGTTTGGTAAGGGACTAGTGTTTGCAGACTTGCCGATTTCAGAAATATTATTGGTGCTCTCAATTGCCGCCATGTTTGGGGCCACGTTTGTCGCCATCTTCCAGCAAAATATCAAGCGTATGCTGGCATATTCATCTGTCGCTCAAGTGGGTTATATCACGCTTGGCATTAGTTTGGCCAATCAAGCTGGCTTAACCGGCGGCATTGTTCATCTGTTTAATCATGCGATTATGAAAGCGGCACTATTTATGGCGCTGGGCGCTGTATTCTATCGTTTAAGTTCTGTTAAAATTGACGACATGGCCGGTATTGGCCGTGTGATGCCCTTGACGATGGGCGTTTTTGTAATTGCAGGCCTTTCAATCGTTGGTGTACCCGGAACTGTTGGGTTTTTGAGCAAGTTTTATCTGGCCCAAGGGGCTTTTGATAACGGCATGGGGTGGCTTGTCTTTTTACTTGTGGCCAGTTCTCTGCTTTCTATTTTTTATATTGGCCGCGTGGTTGAGGTTGCATGGTTCAAGGCCCCTGTTGGGACGGCTGTATCTGCGCAATCTCCTCCAGCTTCAATGCTCGTTCCCATGGTTCTTCTTGCATTGGCAACGGTGTACTTTGGCATTGAAACATCTGGGACGGTTTCAATGGCATCGCAAGCTGCAACGTTTCTGTTAGGTGAAGTGAAATGATTGGAGATGTGAGATGAGCCCTGAAATCCATATTATTCTTGCTTTGCTAATCCCTTTTGTCGCTGCGATGCTTATTCCTGTATTTCACGCGGTACCAAATCTACGAGAAATGGTCACGTTAGGGGCCGCTGCATTGCTGTTTTTCAATGTGATGGCTTTGTTGCAATTGGTGCTTTCTGGCGTCCAGTCAGAGATATCGGCATTTGCTGTTACGCCAGAGTTGGAGCTTGCATTTAAAGTTGAGCCTCTTGGGATGCTTTTTGCCTGCGTTGCGGGTACGTTGTGGATTGTCAATTCGATTTATTCCATTGGGTATATGCGAGGCAATAATGAGCCTAGGCAGACCTCATTTTATGTATGCTTTGCCATTGCGCTTTCTGCCACGATGGGGATTGCATTTGCTGAGAACTTGTTCACGCTGTTTGTCTTTTACGAAGTTCTGACCTTATCAACGTACCCTTTGGTGACCCATAAGGCGAATAAAGATGCCATTAATGGCGGGCGCGTTTATTTGATTTTACTGCTCTGCACCTCAATGGTGTTATTCTTACCAGCAATCATTTACACATATTTTCTCACCGGAACGCTTGATTTTACACCTGGCGGCATCCTTGCCGGGAAAGCTGATCCTGTGACGTTGTCTTTGCTGCTCGCTTTGTTTGCTTTTGGCATTGGAAAAGCTGCTCTGATGCCCATTCATTTTTGGTTGCCAGCGGCAATGGTCGCTCCAACCCCGGTAAGTGCGTTACTGCACGCTGTGGCTGTTGTGAAAGCAGGTGTATTCTGCATTGTAAAAATTATTTTTTATATTTTCGGCTTGCAAACCCTAAATGAAATGGGAACCGCAAACTGGCTGTTATATGCTGCCGGATTCACCGTGATTTTGGCATCTATCATTGCTTTGCGCCAAGATAATTTGAAAAAACGGTTGGCATACTCAACAGTTAGTCAATTATCTTACGTCATTTTGGCAGCCTCTCTTTTTACCCCTCTTGCAATTATCGGGGCTGTTATGCACATCGCAGCCCATGCAGTAAGTAAAATCACACTGTTTTTTGCCGCCGGTTCAATTTACACCGCAGCGCATTTAACGGAGATTAGTCAATTGCGAGGTATTGGCCGCCGTATGCCTTGGACCATGGGGGCGTTTACAATTGGTGCCTTAAGCATGATTGGTCTACCGCCGACCGCCGGGTTTTTAGGCAAGTGGTTTATGCTCTCAGGAGCAATGACAATAGAACAGTGGTTTGCAGTTGGTGTGATTGTGATAAGTACCATTCTCAATACAGCCTATTTTATGCCAATCGTGGTGTCAGCTTTTTTCTATGCACCAAAATCACAAGCTGAAGGTGGGATCGCACCTCACGGGGAAGCGCCATTCCCGGCAGTGCTAGCACTCACGTTAACCGCGCTCGGCACAATTGCTTTGTTTTTATTTCCGCAAGTGCCCTATCAGCTCGCGAGTATGATGATTGAGCAGGTAGCTCCAGCGGTTGAAGTGACATCGATGTCATCAAATTAGAAAACGAGTTTAAAAAATAAAACATTTTCTGCATAAGGTCTAAGGATACGCAAGGGATGAAAGATAAAGAGTTAGCTCAGTCCAATATGATAAAGCGCCTTATGTGGGGCTTGTTGGTGCTTGCTGTATTAAGCGTCGTGGCCGACTTTTTTGTCTATCACAAATCTCATTTTGGGATAGATGGTACTCCAGGTTTTGGAGCTTGGTATGCTTTTTTGTCATGTGTGCTTTTTGCTGTGATCGCTGTACTTTTGGGGATAATCCTTAAGCAACCGGAGACGTATTATGATGACTAGTTTTCCTCCTGGTTTGATGCTTATTTTGGCAGGTTTGCTGCTGCCCTTTTTGCACGGCACAAGTCGCTCTATTGCGTTGCTATTTTTTCCAGCCCTTACGCTTGCCCTTATCTGGTTTCTCCCTGACGACGCATTGCTACAGCTTCCGTTTTTACAATACGAACTGACCTTGCTTCAGGTTGATAACTTAAGCCGGTTGTTTGCTCTTGTGTTCGCCTTGATGGCTCTTGCAGGCGGTGCATTCGCATTGAAGCAAAAAAACACCTTCGAGTTGGCTGCTGCCTTTGTTTATGCCGGTGGCGCGATTTCTGTTACGTTTTCAGGGGATTTGATAAGTCTGTTTATCTTCTGGGAGATTATGGCCATTGCGTCAACTCTGGTTGTTTTATGTGGTGGGCCAAGCGCGCACAATGCAGCCCTGCGCTATGCTGCTATTCATTTCCTTGGTGGGGTATTGCTGATGGCAGGTATCGCCGGTGAAATTTCTGCTTCAGGCAATATAGCTCTTACTCAGCTTAGCAACGGAGAATTCACGTTTTCACGGTATTTGCTGTTGGCTGGGCTGTTGATTAATGCAGGGGCACCGCCGTTATCTGCTTGGTTACCGGATTCCTATCCCAAAGCCTCTTGGACGGGAATGATTTTCTTATCTGCCTTCACCACCAAAACAGCTGTCTATGTGTTGATGCGCACATTCCCAGGAACAGAGATATTGTTATATCTCGGCCTCTTCATGGTATTTTATGGGATCATTTATGCCATTTTGGAAAACGATATGCGCCGCCTTTTGGCCTATAGTATTATTAGCCAAGTTGGATTTATGGTGTGCGCGGTTGGTATTGGCAGTGACAAAGCCTTAAACGGTGTGGCGGCACATGCTTTTGCGCATATCATCTATAAAGCATTGTTGTTAATGTCAGCAGGGTCAGTCATTTACATGACCGGCAAAAGCAAATTCACAGAGCTGGGCGGGTTATTCCGTTCTATGCCTGTAACCACATTTTGTGCAATTGTGGGGGCATTATCGATTGCAGCCTTTCCATTAACATCAGGCTTTGTCTCTAAAACAATTATTGCTAAAGCGGCTGCCGATGAGCACTTGATGTTGGTGTGGTTCATGCTTGAAGCGGCATCTGCAGGCACCTGTTTTTATGTTGGATTTAAATTTCCTTGGTTTGTATTCTTTCACAAAGACGCCGGACTTCGCCCAGTTGACCCTCCTATAAATATGCAAATTTCAATGATTTTTATGGCCGTGGCGTGTATATTAATTGGCCTGTTCCCAAGCGCTCTGTATGCAATGCTACCCTTTAGCATAGATTATGTGCCATATACTGGCGCTCATATTGTATTCCAAGCGCAATTGATGATATTTGCAGGTTTAGCATTCTTTCTCATGTTGGTTTGGGTTGGCAAAACCAACACCATCACACTTGATTTTGATTGGGTGTATAGAAAAATCGGGTTTCAGTGGGTTTTGAATTTCAATGATTTTCTAACGGTCACTTGGAGGCAGATTGTGGCTGGTTTTTCTGGCGGCGTCCAAAAGGTAGTTGCTAAAATCTACCGCTATTCTGGTCCCGATGGACTTTTGGCTCGCCCTTGGGAAACGGGTGTGATGGCATTTTGGACAACATTTCTGCTTGCGGCATATTTGCTCATTTATTATTATATAAAGTAGTTCTGCCTCCCTTTTTTGAGCTATAATCAATTTCATAAATAATACCAAGTCACATTGACTTCGACCTATATTCCAGTTTGGAAAGCGCAGGCCATTTTTATTTGCGTTCAAACGCCACATAGGCTTTACGCGTTAAAGCGCGGCGCGCAGTCGCGCTTGCCAAATGAGTATCTAATAATGTTATTTGGTATAATGGCATGCTGGAAAAATTGCCAAAAATCACAAGTTTGGCTTGACGCTTAAAGGTGAAGTGCTCCAGGGAATTTTAGTTCAGCTGTTTGAATGTCAAACTAATCGTGCCGTTTTTTGTGAGTAACTGTATTTGTCAGTTATATCCTTCCCTGATCCCCGCCCAGATCTTCCCGACAAACGATATATTGCCCTGTGCCATTAAGCTGTGCCAAAGAAAAGGCAACTAACGACATTAATAATTATAAAAATTCAATATAAACAGGTTAACAAAATAAAAAATTTGTGTATAAGTTCCTGTTAGATATAAAAATCAAAGACTTGCATATTTTAGATCATCTGAATATTTATATATATTCTCAATTTCCTTGAATAATCAGGCGTAATTTTGCTCTCCTTTCCTCTTGGTATAATAATTATTTCTAAGAATTATATATTATCTCTTTACTCTGTTCGTTTTTTTGAGTTTTTAGTTTTAAGAATATCTTGTATTGTATTAATATATAGAGTATTTTTTGTTTGGGCATACTAGTAATAATGGTTTGTATGCTCTATGACGCAAAATTAATCAGTAAATAGTTTTGCTTATTAATTGTGTTGTAAATCTTTTAAACGGGCAAAATAAACTGCCTCAATAATAATAAGCTAAAAATAGCATAATAATAATTAAATGAAGTAAATAGAGGTTTCTCATGGACGAAAAATTCGACAATAACGAACTGGTTGAACTTACTGCAGATATTGTTTCTGCATATGTTAGCAATAATACCGTAGTTGTTAATGATTTACCGTCGCTCATTGGTGATATTCATGAAGCATTAAATCTGGCTTCAGTCCGCACCATTAAGTCTGACCGTGAAGAGTTAAAACCAGCTGTTCCTGTAAAAAAATCGATTACAGATGATTATATTATCTGTTTAGAGGACGGTAAGAAATTCAAATCATTGAAGCGTCATCTGAGAACGCATTATGATTTATCTCCTGAGGAGTATCGGGAAAAGTGGGAACTGCCCCATGATTATCCTATGGTCGCTCCCAATTATGCTGCAGCACGCTCTAAGCTCGCCAAAAAAATGGGACTAGGGCAGCGTAGAAAGTAATTCTCTCTTATTTGAACAACCATACAAAGTCCGTGCTTTAGCTATGTAATGTCAGGCGTAAAGCACGGATTTTTTCGTTTTTAATAGCCTATTTTTTGTAATGACTATCGTTTTTAAGGGCTTCGCGTTCTGCTTGATAAGCCTGTAATAAAGCCAGATGGCGATTAATGTTATAAGACCAGTGGCCGACCAATCCCTTTTGTCGTTCTGCCCTGAGAGCTTTCTTCAAGATATTTACAATTTTCTCTAATTTGCTTTTTGACATCGCCTTCAAGTCACTCGGCCAAATTGCGATGAGACGAGGCAAAGATATTTCACGGACATAAGGTGCCGCAGCCTTTGAAGAACCTGCTGGTTGAAAAGATGAATATTTTATTTGTTGTTTCGTTTGGCGTTTGTACGGCATTGAAACAGCGCTTTTAAGGGCTGTTTTTCTCTCTGATGTCATAAGAGTTTCCAAGTTATTGTATGGCCTTGGAGTATGTCGCAGATAGAATAAACGGGAATAAGTCCGCAATTGATTTAAGTATATCTGATTTATATAAATTTATTATGAGAATATTTTCTTATATTTATAAGTATTCAATAGTATTTATCCTCCCTTATTCATCGTTTATATATAATTTCAGAATAATAAAAGGAAAATAGTCCTATTTTTATAACATAGGTTATTAGGCTCAGGACCTAAGCTCAGGACCTAGGCTCATTCATGTTTCGTTAGTGTAAGGAGTAAAGCATGTCTGATTTATGTGAATTGCCAACAGGCCGTGCGTGTTTTAATTATTTTCCAGACATCCAAACCAAATCCCTGCCTTTGGCGCATCTAAAATTTTATGAAAAACGGACAATTAAAGCCATTGTTGAGCAGATTGTCGCAAATGTATTTCATGTTTCTGTAAGACAGCTTCATAGCAAAAGCCGAAATCGGGCCCATGTGGCTTTTGCCAGACAAACAGCTATGTATCTTTCGCATGTTGTGTGCGGTTTAAATTTCTCCGAAGTTGGCGAATTGTTTCATCGTGACCGGACAACAGTTGCTCATGCATGTAAGTGTGTTGAGGATCAACGTGATAATTTAGCTTTTGATCGAGGTATGGACTTTCTTGAAACAGCAACGACCTTGCTTTTGAGCCGTGTGAAAAGTTTTAATGGGGAAGTCATATGAGCCAGCAAAATAATATCATGGGTGATGCTCAGGCTTTATCTCAACACCTCATTGAAAAAAAGGCCAAAAGTATATTGAGGCGGTTGCAGGTTGCGAGAAGTATGCTGTGTCCTTTAGAATGTAGTGCTTCAGATAAGTCAAACAGGATATTCGGGATTGCATATGGCACGCGACAGCAAGACGATACTGATATTGCTCATGATCGGCCAATGTATCTTGCAAAGAATTCAGCGGTCAAAATAACAGAGAATTATGTAAGCGCATTTTATGCCAAGCAATGGTTAGAACGATGCGGTAAAGATGCATATTGTCTATCGGATACAGGAGACGCATGGCTTAAGCGAAAGAGGGCAAAGCACAGCCCCTTTCAGGAACAGCATCATATTTTGCAAGAGCAGACACGCGTTGACGCCGATAAGCTAAGGCGAATGGTTGTTGTTAACGAAACTGAGAGTCCGCTAGGCTGGTTGCGTAAGCGCAAGAATAAAGCAGGTAAGGGACTAATCGATGAATATCAATATGAAGCAGGCGAAAGATTACGCTCTGATTTCACCCATGCTCAGCTTATGCCACGGATTACAACAGATTGGTCTTTTTCAGGAGCTGGTGAGCAGAAACGTAAAAATGGTTCAAGTAATAGGGTGCTTGAGTTGCGTGATAGTGTGCTTGCAGCTAAAAAACGCGTTGGACAAGCTTTGCAAGCTATCGGTCCAGAATTTTCTGGAATTATAATTGATGTTTGCTGCCATTTAAAAGGGCTGGAAGAGGCCGAAAAAGCGCAAGGTTGGCCGCAAAGATCAGGTAAAATCGTGCTTCAGCTCGCTTTAAACAGTCTTGCGCGGCACTATGGCTACGTGAGTGAGGGTAACCGTCAAAGCGCAGAGTATCAACAGATTTTGCATTGGGGGAATGATGACTACAGACCTCAAATTGAATGATTATGATGATAAGAATTACATTTTGGAGATGGCGGTTTGAGCGTCACTTACGATGCGTTGCGCCATAGCAGCAAAGCCATTTGAGCGTTGTGGGGTGATGTGATCTTGTAGCCCCAGTTTTTGCAGTGTATCGAAGGCGCTTGCTTTTAAAATATGGTCCGCTGATTTGCCTGAGTATGTCGCTAATAAAATTGCGATGAGGCCGCGTACCAACGCTGAATCGCTATCTCCGACAAAGGTGAGGATTGGTGAGGCTGCATCCTTGCTCTCACTGACTTTTGTTGCTAGCCAAACCTGACTTGCACATCCATTGACCTTGTTCTCAGTACTACGCAGTGTTTCAGGGAAGTCAGGCATGGCTTTGCCAAGCTCCATGACGTAGCGATAGCGATCTTCCCAATCTTCCAGGAAGGCGAAATCCTCAATAATTTTGTCTAAATCTTGATCCATAGCCATGATTGAATACATAAAGCTGTTTATTATGAAACGATAATTCTTCCCATTCAGATGGATATATCATTTTAAGAGAAGAAAAAAAAGTGCACGTAAAAATGATAGGAAAATGGAAGAAAACTATCATTAATACGTGCAGTTGGGGTGGTAGCCTTATGTCCAGGTAGAACGTGTTGCGCATATCTCCTGTGAGTGTTTGAACAGTTTGTCAAAAATCAGTTGGGTATTTGCGCCAGTTTGTGACTAAATACCAACATCTTGCGCAGGACCAAGCCAATCATTTTCCAGATCGTCTGCTTTTAAAGTATTCTGAGAGGCTGTAGGTGCTGTAATTCTTCCCATTTGGGTGCGCGGCGGAGGAACATAAGTCGCAAAATTTCGCTTTGCTCTTTGCGCAGGAACAGTGGGTTGCGTACTTGCAGGCTTTGATTGCGGCCGTGGTTGTGGTTCCGTAATTTCGGATTGATCTAAAGATGCATTTTTTGTGTAAGATGTGCTGATCATACTTACAAGAATTTGGCCAGCATTATAGGCTTTATCTTGCAAGTGTGACGCAATCGCTCCACCTTGATTACAGGTATCTGGGTTGCGCGTACAAAAATTGCCAAGATCCCGAAATGTGCTCGTTGTAATATTATAAACTGAATAATCAGCATTGGTATTACTCGGAAGCAAAGCAATGATAACACATATCCATAATATGACTTTTGCAAAAAACATCTGACGCCCCTTTTGCCACACGGCTTTATAACTTTAAAAAGAGGCTAACAATTCGGCTATAAGAATGCCCAAAAATGCGCATTACAATTTCAAATGATATTTAGAAAAATTTGTGTCAGATTTTAATAAAAATATTTAGAGTGCGAAGCTGGGTTGGTTGATAATTCTGATGCGTATTTATATGTGTAAAACTTTAGTTTGTTTTGTATAAAATTTTAATGAAGTGCAGTCTAAATCAATGTGTTTCTCTGGAATATTGTAGTGTATCTGCTCTTGGCTTCGGTTTTGCACCAATCAAGACTGTAAAAATTGATTTAAATCTATATCAAATGCATTATGTGAATTTTCTATTTTAAAAATCTTTTACTGCTAACACTTTATTAACCTTTTTTCGAAGAAGCTGAAGTTCTAAGTCAGAAAATCAGGATGGGGCATTCACGTGCAGTATTTTTTATTTCAGAAGGAAAAGAGCTGGAGTGAGTAAGCGTTATGAGTCCGTTTATGGCCAGATTAAGTTTTTTAGGCTTTGTTGCAATAGCCGTTTCGATCTGTGCCAACGCGCTTTATCTTCAAGAGGCACCTGTTAAGACAAAAATAACCTTCACTCAGCCTGCAAAGCCTCAAGAGCAAAATCCTTCTATTCCAACAAATGATATTATTACAAAAGCGATATCACCAGCACAGCAGAGTGTTATAGAGGATGATGATCCCGGGGAGCCTGAGCAAAAGTCAAAGTTTTTTCCAGAACATTTGGTGAAAGCCATTCAAAGAGAGTTAAAAGCCCAAGGGTATGAACCTGGTGGTGTTGATGGTGCGGTGGGCTTATTAACGCGCGCTGCGATTTTGGCATTTCAGTATGACAAAGGTTTAGATCTAACAGCAGAGCCCTCGGATGAACTGCTTGTGAAAATTTTGGTCCGCCCTAAAGATGTTAAGAGCACATATAAACGATCCCCATCTCGAACGGGGCAAAATGTTATTCGTGTTATTCAAACCGTGCTCTCTGATCTTGGCTATTCACCTGGCCAAGTTAATGGCATTCGCGGGACAAAAACAATAGCAGCAATTAAAGAATTTGAAAAAGATAGAAATCTTAAAGTTACGGGGCGCGTTTCTGGTAAGTTGGTGCGTGAATTGTTATCAGTCACAGATATTCCTTTGGGGGGTGGCTAATGGCCCGCTTGAAATCAGAAATATGGATTAAAGCCTATATCCGCTCATGTCATGGTCGCAATCTTTTCGCAGTTGTTGTGCGCAAAGGTGATGCAGATGCTGGCGCGATATACATTAAGATCGATTTATTAAATGACCTTTGTTTGTTATTTACACCAGCCCCAACAGGATATGATGTTGACGAAGTCGGTCGATTTTGGGTGCCTTTTTCAGAAGGTAAGCAGATCTCTCATCAAGAGGCAGATGATTATCTCGCCCGTCAAATCAACTTTGATTCTGATATCTGGGTGCTAGAAGTTGAAAGTCCAAAAGGAGAGCATTTCCTTGAAGAATACTTAAAAAAAGCATGATTTTCATTCTTTCCATACTCTCTTACTTGAAAAAACCGCACTTTTTTAAATTAAAATCTCTCATATCAATGTTTTTTTAAATATAACTGTGCCTTATAGGGCCATGGTTCTGTAAAAAAACTTAGATGCTAGGACAGCATTGCAGTTTAGAAGAAAGAACAACCTTTCGAGTAGATCTTTCAGTGCTTGTTATACGGTATGTTGATGAGCGTAGCTGAAGGACGTATGGGGTTACCATGGTCAAAATTCTTGAGTTTACGCCAAAGAAAAAGCGTAAAAAAAACTCGGCGCGTAAAGCGTCTCATAAGCATGTGCAAGGGGAAGCGGAGATTATCATTTTCCCCGGAGTGCGTGTCGAAAGAACAGAGGCGGGCCTTTTGTTGGAAGATCTCAGATCTGATGAAGACTTTGATCCAGCAAATGACATTGACACAGATAGTGTTAAAAAGCGTTGCAAAAAGGCCAAAGATGATCTGATCGGTGATCAGAAAAAGTAAAATACTATTCTTAAGTTCCTATAATTCTTTGCGTGAAACCTCTTAAATACAATCTTTAAGAGGGGCTCAAGTCATAATAACGAAAGCTATGAGCGCAATTGTGTTATTTGCAGTAAAAATGAATCCTGTTATTTCCAAAATTTTCGGTATGAAAATTCTGGATGTTCCGTCACCTCCTGGAAGGATGTTTTTATCTGTTGGGTTGGTTATAACGTTTTGTATTTTACAAGGCTGTGCGCAGCAGGGTGATTTTGGCAGGCCACAACAATCTATTTTTGTTGATACGCTGGGGGAAGAAATAAATTCTCTATTTTATGCCGATGAATTTCTGGTTGGTGATGTCAAGCGCGGGGGCAAATATACCGGACCTAAATTTTCACTGACACCGAATGAAATTGAATTGCGTGATGTTGCCTTACATTTTCATCAGCCCCTCACTGCACATAATACAAGAGTTTATCATTCCAACACTGCATCCGATTATGCAGAAGATTTAACGCGCAAGCAGTATACCTATGGGCCATCGCGCGCAAAATATATCATGTCTCAAATCGAGGCCGATCAAAAGTGGCTAGAGCGTTTTCGTAAGGTCGCATCAAAAGTAAATTTTGCGGATCAAAACCGGGAACATGCCTTGCGCGTCAAAAACTTGATGCTCACAAATAGAGATCGCGTGCGCACGATTGCGCAAATAAAAGAAAATCAGCAAATCATACATAAAATATTTCAGGATTTACAGCAGCGCGTAACCAACTATCAATACGCCATCGAGCGCAGCCGCTTGGAGGCGCCAGATCAAAATTTTGCTCAACTAGATGTGGCTCTTGCTTTGTTGGGAGAACGTGTTGTTCTTTCGCGTACAGAATATGACAAAGTTACGCGAGAATATGTTAAGAAAAAAATGTTGCAGTTGAAGAAAGCCATGGAACGTGCGCGCCGGAAACGCATGCAAAAAAGTCTTCAGCACACGATGAATAAACCAAAACCTGAATATGGTCATTTGCCCTGGCATAAAAAGGACAACCAAAAAAAGCGCGCCTCATCTCATGGCGGGAAAGCGTTGAATTCTGGAAAAACAGATACCCGTGTTGAAGGCAAATCTTTGGCACCAATAAAGCCTAACTCAAAGGTTCTGAAAAATGCAGATAAAAGGCAGAGTAAGAAAACCTCCGACACTCCTCCCGCACAACAGCCAGCCAAGAAAATTACTCCTAATACGAATAAGTAAAACTAGAGTTTGAAGGCTTTGCAAGCTCAGACAATTATCTGTATTAGTCGAGATTTAATCTTGAGAATTCTCATTTAAAATTGACCCCCCTATTTTGATTATGATTTGAGCATGAGGAAAGAACAGGAAGAAACCACTTCTGTCCCGTTATAATGCAGATTTAAAGATACACGCTCTAGGCAGCGTACTCATAAAATAGTTTACACAATCAAGCGAATATGATTCATTTCCCTTATTTTATATGGGGGAAGTATTGATGTCACGTTTTGATATGACAGATTTGGAATGGGATTTCATTAAATGTGCTCTCCCAAAC
>JBCCCO010000042.1:0-23377 GCA_039033475.1 Pseudomonadota bacterium
TAATCAAAAAATAATTATTTAATATAAAAAATAAGGAACTTGAAAAATGAGCGTGAATGAACTTCCTAATTCTGTTGGTGGTAGATCAATTTTAGGTGATGATTTAGATAATATACTAAACGGAACGAGCTTTGCGGATTTCATAGCTGGATTTGACGGACATGATAAGCTGAGCGGCGGCGCTGGCAACGATACTATGAGTGGGGGCAATGGTGATGATGTTTTTAATGGTTCACTTGCAGGTGGTGAAGGTTCTGAAAGCGATGCAGGCCTAGGTGATGATACTATGATAGGCGGTGCAGGAGACGATAAATTTTACGACGATGCTGGTGTGAACACTATAGATGCCGGCGATGGAAATGATGAAGTTGAACTTAGTGATATCGGTTTCAATACTGTCCATGGTGGTAATGGCAATGATACTCTTGTTGTCAACGATGATACATTTGGCAATAATCAGATATTTGGCGATGCAGGGAATGATGAAATAGTTCTGAATGCTGGAGACGCTGGTGCTGGTGGTTATAATAATTTCTTAAGCGGCGGTCTGGGTGATGATACCTTTAAATTAGATGATATAAACTGGAGTACAATTCATGGCGATGAAGGTAATGATCACTTAGATATTGATGGTTATAACAACTCTATAGATGGCGGTGAAGGTGATGACTTTCTAGATGCGGCCTCTGATGCTGAGAATAATAAGCTTAATGGTGGTGAGGGTAATGATACGATCATTTCCACGCATGTTGACGGCAATCACGCTGATGGTGGAGTTGGTGGCGATGATACATTTTTCTTACTATTTGACCCTGAAGAAAAAGATATTTTGGACGGTTTAATTGAGCGTATAGATGTTAATACCCTCAAAATCGATGAAGAAGGAAATTACACGTTTAGTTTTGATGGAGAAACCAGCTTTCAAATAAGAGATGGCGTTATATATGATGACATTATAGAGGGTGATAATATAGGAGTCACAGCTGAAAACTTCGAAAACCTGCAAGTTAAAGGAGAAGTCGGGCGTTCAATTTTAAGCGTTGTAGCTGGAGGTGATGCACATCATGTTGTACAGATAGGTGATACTGGAACGATTGATGCAAATGATTTTGGTAGTATTGATCTAACACAGTTTAATACGTCTGAAGATTATTTGAATGAGGATGATTTCTTGTATCAGGACCTCTTGGATCTTTATAATCTAGATACAGTTGACTTTGAAATTGTTGAAAACGAAAAAGGTGATGGTACTTACAATATCATTTTCACAAATAGCCCTAGCACTATTACCTTGACAACCAATTGGGCGGATGATGATATGGCTACACAAGTTACAATTGAAAATGTAACGAATCTAACTATCACCTCTGCCACTGCGCAACTCTTGATGAATGCAGGCGTTTCATAATTGTAATAAAAGACTGCGTGACGCTTAATGAGATGGATCTTTCCGGTGCTGTCAATTACATTTGTGTATGGTGCGCTATGATGCCGCTCCCTCAAATAGGGAAAGGAAAGGTCCATCCATGACGTCAAAATTAATCGTATGATTATTTTTGAAAATAGTCATGAAATGGCATTTGCATTTTGTTTGTCAAACCCGACGGCATGTGATTTATAAGTTCTGAATATAAACCAATGAAAGGGTGTGCAATGTCGATAAGCGTTGGGGATACACTTCCAGAATTTACATTTAAAGTTATGACGGCTGATGGTCCGGCGGATAAAACCACAGCAGATATTTTTGCTGGCAAGAAAGTCATTTTGTTTGCAGTGCCTGGTGCCTATACACCAGCATGTCACGGTCAGCATCTGCCAGGTTTTGTAGATCTTGCCGATGACATAAAAGCCAAAGGTGTTGATACTATAGCCTGTGTTGCTATTAATGATATTTTTGTCCTGACCCACTGGGCTAAAGACGGTAATGCTTCGGAAAAAATTGAATTTTTGTCTGATGGTAATGCCGATTTCACCAAAAAACTCGGTCTGGATTTCGACGGCTCAGGCTTTGGACTTGGCACACGCTCCAAGCGTTACGCTATGATTGTCGAAGATAGCAAAATCTCATTGCTCAATGTCGAAGAAGTTCCAAGTTCAACAGATGTTTCTAACGCGCAAACGATTTTGCAAGCACTTTAAAACTTAAAGCTTCTTAATCCGAAACGGTAAACCTTTTGGCGTGAGTGTTACGGTGGGATGAATTCTTGCAGGGACCTCACCCACATATTCTGGTTGGAAGCGCCGTAGCAATTGCACCAAGGCCAGAACGTTTTCAATTTGCGACAGAGCACCACCAATGCACGCTCTTTTGCCCGCACCGAAAGGCAGATAGCTGAATTTTGCCCGCTTTTTCATGCGATCGGGAGAAAAACGCGTTGGATCAAACGCTTCAGGGTTGGTCCAATACTCTGCATTACGGTGAATGGCGTAAGAACACAAAATAACGTTATCTCCAGCGCTAATTTTGTTGCCATCTATTTCATCTTCATCAGCTGCAACCCTTATGAGAGCCCATACAGGCGGATACAGGCGCATGGTTTCTTGAATAACATGCTTTGTGTACGATAAATATTGTACTTCATCCCAATTTGGAGCGCGGTCTCCGCACACACGATTCGCTTCTTCACGAATATTATCAGCTACTTCGGGATGTTGCGTTAATAGGTATAAACACCAGGCAAGAGTAAGGGCCGTAGTTTCCGTTCCAGCCCATAGATATTGCTTCATTTCATCAACAACCTGCTGATGATCAAATTCTGGAAAGTCAGGGTCAGCTTTAGCTTCTTCTAGCATGGAAAGTAAAGTGCTTGTTCGTCCTTCAATGCTTTGTGCGTTTAATACGCTATCAGGCACATTGCCCCATGTTTCCATTGCTTTGCCGGCATCTTCTTGAGTGATTTCAAATTCTTCACCAGTCACTTTTTTCATGCGGATTGACTTATGGTTCATCACATTAGTATAAGCTTTAACAGCGCCAAAAATAAAATGTGGGTTAAACGGCATTTCACGATCAAACAAGGCCTTGCATACCATATCGGCTGCTAGTGTCCAGGTTTCTTCAACCATTTCAACGGTTTCACCACTTTCAGCCAAGGCATCCCAGCGTTTTACTTTAGAATCAATGGCGTCAATAAGGTAAGGAAAGTACTCTTCAAACTTTGCAGGATGAAAGGCTGCTTGTTGTGGTTTGCGAATTTTCTGCCATAACGCGCCGTCAATCGTGATCATACTTTTGCCAAAAATTGGTTTCAAACCATCAAAATATTTGAGGTAGTTATCAGCATTTTTGACGAGTACATGTTTGCAGTGTTCGACATCACTTAAAAAAACAATCTTTTGTCCCTTGAGATTAATCGGAACAGCGCCCTTATATTTCTGGCTTAAACGCAGAAGCATTTGCATAGGATCGTTTGGATCCTTTAGCAAAAAAGCGAGTTTAAACCATACGCTCTCTGCATCTCCTAAGGCATGAGAATCTGCTTGAATTTTAGGTTGTGTGACTGTCATACGACGCCCTTATCACTTTAATTACATCTTCATAGCCATGTTAGGTCAGCATAAGCGAGCGTATAATGAAAAGATCACGGGAAAAACTTGCTGCCAACGTGGTTATGAAAAGTTCCACTATAAAATATTACGTTTGATTATAAATCAATATATTTCCACAACACGTAATGTAACAATAAGAGTGAGTTATAGTTAACTGCACATACTTCATGTTATACAAAGGGCTATAATATACAGCAAATTTATATTTGCAAAAAAATTTTAAATGAATCTTCTAGAAACTGATGGTTCCCAGACGATTAGCCGATCAATTGCGGTAGCATGAGAACAATTCCAGGGAAAAAGACCAGAACAGCAATCGTTGCAACATCAGCAGCAAAGAATGGAGAGACACCACGAAAGACATCCTGCACAGAAATATCTGGCCGAACACCAGCCACCACAAAGCAATTCAGCCCAATGGGCGGGGTAATTAAGCACAGCTCTGCCATTTTCACCACGATAATTCCAAACCAAATTCCAACAAATTCACCCGACATACCAAATGCTGAGTCGGCTGCACTCACATCAATCCCGCCGTTTAGGGCAACGATGGCTGGATATACCACGGGTAAGGTAAGCAACAGCATGCCAATTGCATCCATGAACATGCCAAGCACGGCATAAGCAAGTAAAATCAGTAAAAGCGTGATGTAGGGGCTTTGGTCTAGCCCTTGAATCCAATCAGAAAATGCTTGTGGCAAGTCGGCAAAACCCAAAAAACGTACATATATCAATACGCCAAAGATAATTGCAAAAATCATTGTGGCAAGTTTGGCAGATTCTAGCAATGCAACAGAAAGCTGTTCCCACCGCATACCATGCCAAAACGCCATGGCAAGGATAACGACAGCCCCTAATGCTCCGGCCTCAGTAGGTGTGGCCCAGCCCCAGGTGATGGCAGAAATAATAATGAAAATTACAAAAAAGATGGGGAGGGTGCCAGGCAAACTTGCAAAGCGCTCACCCCAGGTAAATCCATGAACAGGAGGCCCCAGATCTTTATTAAACTTTGCCATGCATACAATCATACCGCCATAAATCAGTGCAGAAACAGCCCCTGGTAAAAAACCCGCTAATAATAGCTTGCCAACGGATTCTTCTACAATCGTAGCGTAGATCACAAGAATAGCAGAAGGTGGAATTAGCGAAGCAAGTGTTCCTCCCGCAGCAACAACACCCGCTGCAAAGCGTTTGTCATAATTTAATTTCAGCATTTCTGGGATGGCAATGCGTGCAAATACTGCTGATGTGGCAACAGAGGCTCCAGATACTGCTGCAAATCCTGCTGTTGCAAACACAGAGGCAACTGCAAGCCCACCAGGCAACCAGCCAACCCATCGTTTTGCAGCTTCGAACAAATAGCGTGTCAAACCAGCATGATAGGCTAAATAACCAATTAAGATGAAGGTCGGTATTAGAGATAGGGCGACAATGGAGGCTTTATTGTAAGGTACTCGCCCTGCAATTGTTAAAGCTTGATAAAGGGAGTCATACAAAGGCATCTCTTTCTCAATCATGAAGCGGAGCGTAATGCCTACAAAACCGATAAGTGCAGCAGCAAAGGCCACACGAACGCCTAGAAAAACCAGAACGATCATAATGCCGGATAAAATAATTCCGATGTTAAAAATACCGAGTTCAACCAGATAATCCATTATCAATACCTAAATTATTATGTTTTTGTTGTATTGGAAGATGATGTATTCACAGCGCTATCATCAACGCTAGAGCCAGAAACAGTTTCTGCCTCTTTTTGAGCTAAAGTTGCCACATCTTCTGCAAGCGGCAATCCAATAGGTGCATACTCATTGTAAATAAATGCAAGCATATAGCCCCACAATTGCAAGGTTAGTCGAAGCAGCAGTAAAAATAGAGCAAATGACATGATAAACTTTGCAGGCCATTTTGCCAGGTTAATATTTTCAGTACTATCTACGGAAGATGCGCTAAAGAAAGCTGCGATACCATCTGAAAACAAAATACCAATGAGCTCAAAGATGTTTTTATCAGATATAGAGTCATAAAAGAAGATGTATCCACCATAGGCAAGAGCCGCTACTATCAGCCACGTTAACACCACGCCGAATATTTCTAAGCCCCATAAGATACGGCCCCTCAAATTGCCAACGACTAGATCCATGCGAATATGGCCTCCAAGTCTTTGACAGTAAGCGATGCCGAGAATTGTCATGGCAGGCAGAATTTGACCGACGATCTCTTCATAACCTAGAAATACAATACCAATAAATTTGATACGGAAAACCACATTCATTACGGCAAGAAACATTAAGAGTAAAATAAGCAATCCAGCAATCACGGCAAAGAAAACCTCAACGCGGAACAGCGCCTGATCTAAACGTGAATAAAGGGATGTATCTGTTTTTACATTGCTTGTTGACATGTGAGCGCGGCCTTAAATCTATTATTTTTATTATTGTTCGCGGAGTGCATTTCCCTGGTGAGAAGCCCAGGAAAACGCACTGTGATATTTCTATTTTAAATCAATAGAATAAAAGCAAAGTCTAAACTCTTATTATTTTTTAAGAGTGGTTATGACAAGATCATAAAGCTCTTGTGCCGGTAGACCTTTAGCAGTCATATCTTTAATCCATGCTGCTTTGGCAGGCTCGGCAGCAGCTTTTTTGAACGCTTCGATTTCTGCGTCTGCAAAAGCAACTTTCTTAATCTCGTTCTTTTTCAAAACATCTTCAAATTTTGCAATTGTTTTTGTTTTGTAATTTTCAAGATAGTGAGTAAGAGCCTCATCAACTGAACTTAAAAGAGCTTCTTTGTACTCTTTCTTAAGGCCTTCAAGAGCTTTTGTATTCACAACAACCGGGCAGTTCACACTTCCTGGGTTTAGGTTTGTTGTCCACCATTTTGCTTTCTCAACAGTTTTAAAAGCCATGTGAGCATGTTGAGCAAAAGCAACGCCGGAAATCAAACCGCGCTCTAAAGATGTAAACACCTCTGTTGCTGTGATGGAAACTGGTTTTGCACCTATTGTTTTAAACGCTTTGCCGATACCGCCAGTGGCGCGCAGAGACATGCCTTTGAAGTCAGCCAGTTTTGCAGGAGCATCACCAACACCAGCAATGTTGTATTGCGGAAGAGGGGTTGGCATGAGCAGTGTTGCATTCCAGCGGGCAAGATCCTTTTGAGTTGCTGGATGCGCATAAACAGCTTTCGATACAGCTAGTTCTTTGTCAAGAGTATCAACTCCTAAGAAAGGCAGTTCAAGCACTGTGATTGTTGGGTTTTTATCGCGGTGATAGCCAGCACAAAATTGTGCCATTTCAAAATTGCCTTTTGAAATACCATCAAGATTCGCTTTGTTTTTCGACAATCCACCGTAAGAAATTTTAAGTTTGAATTTGCCGTCTGTTTTTTTATCAACAAGCTCAGCAAGTTTTTCAACGTGTTCTGTAAAAGCGCGGCGCTTACCCCACAAAGATACATCCCAGCTTAGAGCAAAAGAATTCGTTGTCGTGAAAGCAAGAGCTGTGAACCCAAGCGCAAGCATTTTAAGATTGAGGTATTTCATATATTTTCTCCCTTTAGATATAGAGTTCAGAATAAAATCCTATTTTGAAAAATAGTCTTTACTCTGAAACAAAAACATTAACCATTTCAATGAAGTGAAATAAAGCTTTTTTTATTCGTTGAATACAAAAAGATTTCTAAATTTTTATGTGTGATACAAATTCGTGAATTATATCGTTAAGCATACTATTCTTTCTTGTAAGTCATGCGAATACGACTTTTGGTTATATTGTATTGTTATTTTCAATGCTCCGTCATGCATCTGTTGGGTTGCACGAATGATAAGCTCCAGTTATAAGCAGCTGAAACGATTAGACTTAGTAATTTTAGCAGCAAATATCAGGAATAAAGAAAATGGCTATTGAAAGAACGCTCTCTATCATTAAACCAGATGCAACGGAACGCAATATCACAGGGAAAATCATCTCGAAATTTGAAGATGCTGGTTTGCGCATCATCGCACAAAAGCGTGTGCATTGGAGTAAAGAACAAGCAGAAAAATTTTATGAAGTCCACAAAGAGCGCCCGTTCTACAATGATCTCGTGGGTTTTATGACTTCCGCACCTGTTGTTGTCCAAGTGCTGGAAGGTGAGAACGCTGTTGCGAAAAACCGTGAAATTATGGGAGCAACAAATCCAGCAGACGCAGCTGAAGGTACCATTCGCAAGGAATTTGCTGAAAACATTGAGCGCAATTCTGTGCATGGTTCAGACAGCGCAGAAAATGCGGGAATTGAAATCTCATTAAACTTTAGCGAAGGTGAAATTGTTGGATAGATTTTGAAGATATTCAATTGACAAAAAATAACCGCTTTTATTCCAGAAATAAAAGCGGTTTTTGTTTTACAGGCTCTTTACGAATTGCATTTCAGTAAATTCTTAAACTAATCTACTACAATCCCAGTTGGTTAATTATATACTCCCCAAGATCCTTATTTACGATTAATTCTTTTATGTCGTACGCATCCACAGAGTTGGTCCCATCGGATAGTTTAAAATCTGATGTTTTTCGCTTGAAAGTAAATGTATATGTTTTATTATCTGCATCGTAACTATGCTTTTTGTATTCTTTATCTAAAGAAGCAATCGATTCGTTGTCTAGAGTATTAAATTGCGCAATAAGTCTATTTGTTCCACTCCCTCCAAGGACGGTATCAGAACCAAATTCGAACAGAAAAGTATCATCTCCATCCCCACCCCTTAATTCATCATCTCCTTCCCCACCGAGCAAGATATCATCACCGCCGCCGCCATACAATATATCATGTCCTGAACCACCTAGCACTTGATCGTCCTTATCGCCACCCCGTATATCGTCCTCACCGTCCAAGCCATAGAGTGAATTATTTGTTTGTACTACACTTTTGAGGTCCTCGAAAACATCAGAAGAAACGCGAATCCAGTCATTATCTATCACCAAACTCAAACCATGAATCACAAGATCTCCAACATTTTGAAGGTTAATATAAATCTCGCCATTGTCTTCAACGACATCATTTTTATCGTTAATATCTATATCGCCGGACTGTACCAACTCTGCAAGCTCAGAAACAACAATGAGTTGGTGAAAGCCTGAAAGATCATAACGATCACTAAGATCATTAAGATTAAAATGGTCATCTACATTTATTTCTTGCGCCAACTCTGCTGCATCTTTTGCATCTTTTATTTTTTGCCCCAAATGTTCTGTAACTTTGATCTTTTCAAAGTTATGGATGGTTAATTCTTTTTGATTGTCATTTGTAAGAGTAAGAGCAGAAACAGTGCCATTTAAATTAATGATAGAATTTCCTTCGCTATCAGTATTAGTTTCAATACTTCCCATGAGTTCGGCTATACGTTCTATAGTCTCATCATCCATTTGCATATGCGTTGCAACGAAGGTATCATCATCATCGCCACCATCGACATTGAGATCTTCCCAATCTCCTAGGATAGTATCATTACCCTCACCGCCAAGTATAATATCGCTACCCTCACCGCCATCAATCTCATCATTACCTTTATAACCAAAAATATAATCATCCCCATGGCCACCATTAATTTCATCATCCCCATTGCCACTATTGATTACATCATTACCAGCTTTGGCATCTATAATATTACTTTCATCATCGCCAACTATCATATCACCAAAATTGGTACCAACAGTGATATTATCACCCTCTGCGATTTCAATATCGAAGAGACCTGAAGCTGGATTAAGTTTTGAAAGTAGTTCACCAGTCTCTGAATTAACTATGATCTTTTCAATATTTGCAACTGATAATGTGCTAGCATCTTGTGGATCTGATATGGTAAAAGAAATATTAGGGTCTTTAACAAAAATAGTGTAAGTCCCTTCTTCCGCGTTGTAAGAGATACTGTCCATGTCAAGGACGGAGGCTAACTTTATATTGTCCTCGTGGTTACTAAAATCTATTTCTCTGTTTGTAATAACCAATGTATCATCACCGTCGCCGCCATCAATGTTGTCATCGCCATATCTGCTAGTTAATATATCATCACCTTCACCTCCGTCTAATGTATCATCACCGTCACCGCCATCAATGTTGTCATCGCCTGCACCGCCATCAATTACATCATTGTCTCTACCTGCTTCTATGTGATCATCACCCGCACCGCCATCAATTACATTATTGCCATCTCCAGAAAAGATAGCATCATTACCAGTATTGCCGTTTATAGTATTATCTTCATCATCACCGACTATGTAATCATTGAAATTAGTTCCCTCAACAGACTGAATATTCTCATTATCCATAGCCGCATGATTGTCAACACTGATGTCAACGAGACCTTTCTTCTTATTGAAGTTTAATAGTGCGAAACCTGTCTCTTTATCAACTTTGATTTTTTCGATGTTTTTGATGGATGATTCTTTATCTCCATAGGAAAGAGTAAAAGATGAATCAGCGTTTTTGAAAGAGAAGATGTAATTATCTGAAATATCTCTGACAATATTAGAAGGATCAAGGTCAAGAATGTCGAGCAATGATCTTATATTTTCAACGTTGTCAAAATCTATTCCTGCTTCTGTGGCATCCAGAACATCTTCATACCCTTCGCCGCCATCAAGTTCGATATCACCATGCCCCCAAATAAGAACATCATTACCTTCGTCTCCTAATAAGCTATCTTCCCCGTCGCCTCCGATTAAAGTATCATTACCTTCACCGCCATGGAGCTCATCATTACCCGATGCTCCCCAAATATGATCATCCCCTTTGCGGCCATATAAGGTATCATCACCGGCATAACCCATCATCCCATCATCACCATCGGTGCCATAAAGGGTATCATTGAGATCTGTACCATAAACTGCATTGAGGCTTGAAGCAGCGCCTGTTGGATTAACCATAATTTATACTCTTTTTCTCATTTATTTAATTATTATAGTGGTGTAAGCATATGTATTATATCAAATTTCTGACTTGATTGAAACTAAATTATTCTCTCGAGCAGAATTGCACGTTATTTGCGGGTCCTGCGCCTAGTCGGTTAGAGTACAAAGCCAAACTATCCCTCTTGCCGCAGCTCCTTTTTCGATAATTTGCCGATCATAGTTTTAGGCAATTCATTCCGGAATTCAATCTCAGATGGCATTTCGATTTTTGAAATTTTGGGGACAAGAAATTCTAAAAGGGCTTCTTTGGTTAGAGAATGTCCTTGCTTGAGTTTGACAAATGCTTTTGGCGCTTCACCTCGGTAATCGTCGGGGATACCAATAACTGTAACTTCTTCAACCCCAGGGTGGGCGTAAATTGCTTCTTCAATGCGTCTGGGGTAGACATTAAAGCCGGAACAGATAATCAGGTCTTTTAAGCGGTCCACAATATATGTGTAACCGTCTTCATCCATATAACCGATATCGCCAGAGCGGAAAAAATCACCAACAAAGGCATCTTTTGTTTCAACCTCGTTTTGCCAATATCCTTTCATGACTTGAGGGCCCGAAATACAGATTTCACCCTTTTCACCGAGTGGCACTTCCTTTTCTGGGTCGTCAAGGGATCGTATTGATAGAACGGTTCTTGGTATGGGGATGCCAATTGAGGCTGCTTTGGTTGGGCCGTCTTCCAAATTACATGATGCAACTGGAGATGTTTCTGTTAAGCCATAGCCTTCAACCAGGTTGCAACCTGTATGCTCTTCGAAAGCGCGTTTTACTTCCACAGGAAGTGCAGCCCCACCAGAAATGCAGAAATTAATTGAGGAGAGGTCATATTTTGCTAGTTTGGGATAATTTATCATCGCGTTATAAAGTGTTGGCACACCTGGCATAATCGTTGGTTTCTTATTGTTGATAATAGTCAGGCCTTCAACCAGTTCAAACTTCGGGATTAGAATAAGTTCTGCCCCAATAGCAACGCCATAATTCATGACTGCTGTCATTGCAAATACATGGAAGAAAGGCAAAACACCCATAATTCGTTCTTGACCAAATCTCATATCAGGCGCCCAGGCTTTGATTTGTTCAACATTGGTAGACAAATTGCTGTGAGTTAACATAGCTCCTTTTGGGGTTCCTGTTGTGCCGCCTGTGTACTGCAGCAAGGCAACATCGTTCTCTAAGTCAATTGAGACAGGTTCATAAGCGCCATCGTTATCAAACAACGTGTCTTGATGGATAATTTTATCTGCTGCTTTGGTCCTGGTTGGTGTAGCGAGCTCTTTTCCCTTAAAAATGCGAAATAATAACGATTTTACGAATGGCAGATGTTGCGCAAAAGGACAGACTACAACATGAGAGAGTAAATCTGAGGACAGTAAAGCCTCAGCTTTATCGAATAAGATTTTAAGATCATGGGTGATCATGATCTCAGTTTGGCTGTCTTTGGCTTGAACCGAGAGTTCCTCAACCGTATAGAGTGGATTGTAATTAACTACGGTTGCGCCTGTTTTGAGAATTGCGAAATAAAATATTATAAAAGTGGGTGTATTTGGCAACAGTAGTCCAACCTTTGTGCCTTTTTTGACCCCAATTTTTTGCAAGCCTTTTGCGGCACGATTGACATCATCTTGTATTTCCTTATAGCTGCTTGTTTTGCCTAAGAAAAAAGTGCAGGTGTTATTCGGAATTTTTTGCGCAGAGATGTCTAAAAACTCGTACACAGGCTTGGGTTGGAGTTCCATGGCCCAGTTAATAGTCTCAGGATATGACTTCAGCCATAAATAATCTTGATCAAACTTAGAATTTTGTGCAGTTGAGGTATTGATATCATGAAGGCCTTGGTTTAATTCCATATGTCAGGTGTCCTTATATATATTGATGTCAATGCAATTTTCTCTTGTTATATGCTTGGATTATTCTGTATGTGTAATATTTTAAATTTTGATAATATCAGCATTACGGTAAGATCTGTTGCTGTTTCTTAGAAACTGTGATGTACCATCATAATTTTGCAAGGACCGTTTGTTCAATTAGAAAATGGGGTTATAAGGCTAATATTTTAACTTTAATTATTAGAACTCTTTGACCATGCTATTGAAAACAGGGCTATTGTTAGGAGATATCTGGACTAAATCCTATTTTGGAGTTATATCGGATACTTAAAAATGAGATGCCAACGAACAAATAAGTCTAAGCCTATTGATTCCCGCATATAACACTAGAGTAAGCGGGGTAGGGAGTTGAAAATGGATGAAGTTGCTACAAAGATCGTAGACATATTAAAGAAAACTATGAAGAATCCGCCAGAGACAATTTCTCTTGATACGCCATTGAGCGAGCTTGAAATTGAATCTCTTGATTTGGCTGTAATCGTGTTCGATATTGAAGACACGTTTGGCATAGAAATTCCATATAATGCGAATGAAGATGTTGAAGACTTTGCGACTGTTGGCTCTGTCGTCGAAAAGGTTAAAGATATCGTGAATGGACCTTCTGGAGCGGCAGCCTAGAGTGATATGTCCATCAAGCATAAGTTTAAGCTACACTGATGGTATGTATTAGCGTTTCGAAAGTTCTTAAAACGTTTTCATTTCCTGATGAGCGTTTAAGTGTGGTTAAGTGATTGAAGATACAATAAATGACAAATAAAAGTAACCATAAACGCGTAGTCGTGACGGGCATGGGCGCGACCACATGTTTGGGAACAGGGGTGGAGAAAACGTGGGCTGGTGTTAAGAAAGCTGAGACGGGTATTGGTCCGATTACATGCTTTGATGATTCTAGCCTCCATATTCACATCGCTGGTGAAGTAAAAGATTTTGATCTCCGAAAGGATCTAAGGTCAAATGCTATATTCCGCGGTGATAGATACTCCCATTTAGCAGGCATCGCAGCGCAAGAGGCGATTGATCAATCAGGTTTGGAGACACCATTTGTTGATGGTGAGAAGGCCGCTTGCATTGTTGGTTCAGGTATCGGTGGACTGACCACGATGGAAGAATCTTACCATTCTCTATTTGTGGAAAAGAAAAAAGCAACCAATCCGCTTACACTACTGAAAACGATTGCAAGTTCAGCCGCCGCTCATGTTAGTATTGAATATGGTATCAAAGGGCCATGTTTTGCGACAGTAAGCGCTTGTTCAACAGCTACACATGCGATGGGTTTGGTATTTGATATGATACGTCATGGCCAAATTTCACTGGGCGTGGCAGGGGCCTCTGAAGCTGTTCTATGTTTTGGGTCTTTGCGAGCTTGGCAGGCTTTGCATGTTTTAAGTCCGGACGGATGTCGCCCATTCTCAAAAAATCGCAACGGAACCGTTTTGGCAGAAGGCGCTGGTATTCTTGTTTTTGAAGACTATGATTATGCTAAAGCAAGAGGTGCCAAGATCTACGGAGAAGTGCTGGGTTTTGCGATGACATCTGATGCAGGTGATATGGTCAATCCTGATATTCACGGCCCGACCAATGCCATGAAATTAGCGCTTGAGAGTGCAAGGCTAGCTCCTTCTGATATTGATTATATCAATGCCCATGGTACTGCGACCAAAATTAATGATTCTAATGAAACGCGTGCGATACGCAAGGTTTTTGGAGCTGAAGCAGATCGCATACCGGTATCTTCTACTAAGGCTATGCACGGACACTGTCTTGGCGCTGGGGGAGCGATAGAATCCACAATTTGCTTGAAAGCTATTGAAGAGAATTTTCTGCCTCCCACACTCGGATTGGATGAGGCAGATCCGGAATGCGATTTAGATTATGTTCCCAATGAAGGTCGCAATGCGGAGGTCAATTACGTTATGTGTAATTCGTTTGCTTTTGGCGGTTTGAATGCAACCATTGTGTTTGGTCCATCGCCAGATGCGTGATAGTTGATTTAAGCAGCCATCACTTTCATGACATAATCTAAGTCTTTCAAAACTTTCCTCGTTGCTTTTTCCCCTTCAGGAATGGCGATATCGGCTTTATGAAAATCGAACAGACCGACATCTGTGAGTTGCGGTGTTATGAAAATATCTGGCGGATCACCAGCAAGACGTGATCTGGCTATTCGGTCTTGCACAATATTAAACGAATCCATCATCACTCGAGAGATGCCTGGTGCACTATCTTGTTCACCAAAAAATTGACGGTGCAGCAGATGTAATGCCGCGCCTTTGCCTTTTCTATTTTTGAGTTTAGGGTCCTCTGTCTTGTCGGGGATATCTTCACGAACAGTACTGCCATGGTCATGAATAATTGCTCCTTTCCCGAGAGCATCATGATTTAAATTGACAGCGATAACGATATTTGCCCCCATTGCCCGGCAAACAGAGACAGGAATAGGGTTGACCAAAGCCCCATCTATGAGCCAACGGCCACCGATTTTAACAGGATTGAAAATTCCAGGTAGCGCATAAGAGGCACGCATGGCATTGACCAAGCTTCCTTTGGTCAGCCAAACTTCATGCCCGGCAGAAATCTCCGTTGCAATGGCAATAAAGCGCTTGTTTAAAGTTTCAATTTGGCACGCTCCAAGATGCTTATCCAGAGTTTTACATAGCCGTTTTCCCGAAATAATACCTGAACCGGTTAGATTAAAATCGAGATAGCCAAACACTCTGCGCCGTGTGAGATTCCGTGCGAAATCATCAAGCTCTTGTAGCTTGTCTGCAATATAACATCCGCCGGCGACAGCGCCAATTGACGTCCCGGCAATCATATCTGGAGAAAAGCCAGCCTCTTGTAAAGCGCGGAGAACGCCGATATGAGCCCAGCCCCTTGCAGCACCTCCACCAAGTGCAATGCCAATTTTAGGTCTCGATGTAATATCGCCCATATTTCTCTTAGGATTAAAAAAATCAAGTTTATGTTCAAATACTTTGATTTGAACATAAATTGTATTGTCATTGTTATAAAGTTTAGAACATGAAAAATGATACTTTAAACTTTAAAGTAAATATGACAGGTATGGAAATTAAAAAATCTTATAATCCTCAGAGATTCTGGCCCGAACCGAGCTGAACTTAGCGAGAAGATACAAGCTGTAAAAAGCGGGTCTGCAATGCTGTATCTGTTTTAAAAACACCGCTATATTGTGATGTAATCGTTGTAACATTTGGTTTTTTTACACCGCGCAAGGACATGCATTGATGAACAGCCTCAATCATTATAGCAACCCCCTTGGGTTGTAATGCGGTATTGATGGCATCTGCAATTTGTGCTGTCATTGTTTCTTGAGTTTGCAAACGCCGTGAATAAATCTCAACAACTCGAGCCAGTTTAGAAATCCCAACGACGCGATCTGTTGGAAAATAAGCGATATGAGCTGTGCCAACGAACGGGATCATATGATGCTCACAGTGTGAATTAATATCAATATCGCGCAACATAACGATATCATCATATCCACCAACATCTTCAAATGTGCGTGATAAGACCTTTATGGCATCTTCTTCATATCCACTAAAAAACTCTTCATAGGCATCAACAACCCGTCTAGGCGTATCTTTTAAGCCTTCTCTATTTGGATTATCTCCAGTCCAAGCGATTAGGGTTTGTACGGCAGCTTCAACCTCTTCGCGTGAGGGACGAGGCGTGGTATTTGCTGGGGTTATATCTTTAACAATAGCATCCATGTTATTCATCTTTCATTCAATCCAAGTTTAGAGCAATTCTTAGGGTCTATTCTTTTTCATTTATGCTCTATAGTCTAAGCCATAAGGACGGATCAATCTCTTGCTAACGTATTTTCTTTCAGCTCGGATGACCCAGAGCGCATATTTTATGCAATTTTCTATCACAAGTATAATAAAATGTAATATTATAACATGTGACATTTTCTGTATATAGGTACTTTGCTTAAATGTCTAAGGGGGCTTATGTTTTCGAGGGTCACATTCTTGTTTATCAAGCTTAGAGCGATTCAACCTGAATTGAACTCAATTCAGGTTGTAAAATTGCTTGTTTTTAAAAAACTACAGCTTGTCAGATGAGGCGTAGCCGAAATTGACATGCTGTAGAAAAGCGAAGACTATATCGTTAACAATATGAAATCAAAAGAACTTATGACGGAATTAGATGATATCTATGCCCCAGAGTTGCTGCAAATTGCAGCAAATATTACGCATACTCAGCGTTTAGACAATCCGGATATTACGGCTCAGGCCCAGTCTAAACTATGTGGCTCAAACATTGAGATCGACATCAATATAAGGAATGGTCGCATTGTAGCCTTTGGGCAAACGGTAACTGCATGTTTGTTAGGCCAATCTGCCGCGGCAATTATGGCCAAAACCATCATTGGCAAGGATATAACAGAAATAGAAGACGTCTCTAAGAAAATGCATGCGATGCTTAAAGGGCAGGGGGCTACGCCAAAGGGGGGCTGGGAAGAGCTGGGTCTGCTTGAAGGGGTGCGTGAGTTTAAAGCACGCCATGCTTCAACACTGTTGATTTTTAGCGCTCTTGAAAAAGCTTTCGCAACATATAAAGCAGACAAAAAGGTGGTTTCTTAAGACATGCTAAGTAACATCTTGCGTTTTGGCTTCAAAGCTCCAATTATTTTGTATCGCTACACACTTAAGCCATTTGTTGGCTGGCAGTGTCGTCATTTGCCAACGTGCTCGGAATATGCATTATCAGCAGTAGATAAAAATGGGGTATGGAAAGGCTTTTGGCTTATGATCTCTCGTTTAAGCCGGTGCCGACCAGGTGGTTCAGACGGTTTTGACCCTGTTCCAGATCTAAGCAATGTGAGGTATCCGTTATGGAAAGCGTGGCGCTATGGCATCTGGAGCAAACCAAAAGAAAATTTATTCAACAAGGCAGATTCTTAAATGTTTTATAATGCCATAGAAAATAACCATGGGTTAAAGCATGACCCTTTTAAAGCGCTGATCGCCCCGCGACCTATTGGCTGGATTTCAACTGTGAGTCCTGCCGGTATTTTAAACTTAGCGCCCTATAGTTTTTTTAACGCTGTTTCGGATAACCCTCATTACGTGATGTTTTCCTCTGGTGGGCGCAAAGACAGCATTACCAATGCAGAACAAACAGGAGAATTTGTTTGTTCATTGGCCACGTATGATTTGCGCAATCAGATGAATATGACCTCAAAGCCAGTTCATTCGGATATTAACGAAATGGAGATGGCCGGATTAACACCGGCACCATCGCAAATGGTTATCCCTCCACGCGTACAAGAATCTCCTGTCGCGTTTGAATGCAAATACTACACAACAGTTGATCTCCCGCACAAGGCTGGTGAGTTGAGTTATCACATCGTTATTGGCCAGGTGGTCGGTATTTATATTGCTGATATGGCAATTGCAGATAGCAAGGTTGATATCACAAAGTTAAAGCCGATCGCCAGATTAGGGTACAAGGATTACAGCGTTGTGGACAGCACTTTTGAGCTTGATCGCCCAAAACAAGGTAGTGTGCTGGAACAGATATAGCACTACAAAACTACTGCATTGCAAGTCCAAAAGCCACAACACCTGCAACCAGCAAAAAAGTTCCAAACGTACGTTGTAGAACCTTTAAAAACCAGTTTTCTTCGACCGCATACCAAATTGCCATACCAAGAAAAATAATAAGTAAAATTCCGACAAATGCCCCGTTGATAAAATCTTGATCAACCACAAAATGTGGCGCTGTTTTTATAATGAACAATGTACTAAGAATGCCTAAAGGCACGGATAAGACAGGCAAAATGCGATTATTCCTCTCTGCGGAGAGTAGAGTGACGAGACCGGCAATAAAAAACAATCCGGCCCTTAAAAAATTAACATTCTTGATCAATTGCACATCAATATACGTGACTGTGACATAGACGCCTAAAACAGTTAAAGCGATTGTAAGTACAATTGTGATGGTATCAACATAGAGCCACGTGTAAGCGATAGCTACAAAAACGACAATAAGATCCAGGTTGCGAAAAACGTAAGAGATACCTTCTTTAAATTGAGAAAAGGTTTCAGAGTTGGTGAGGCCATGATACTGAGATCCCTCATAATCATTATAACTGGTATGCGATGTATGTTGCACATCAATACTCAGTAAAAACAGCTCAGTTTGAGAGGCCAGTAAAGGGTCGACTGAGATAAAACAACCTAGTAGCACTATGCCCCATAGCGCAAATGATAGCCACAAGATTTCTCTTTGATCCAATGTGTTCTCTTTTCATAGTGACAGGATAAACTGTTGCGTTACATAACACGAGAGCTATGCGAAACAAAACAGTTTCATTTAGAGAAAAATATCATGTGTCCGCATGGGAATAAATTTTTATCGGCGGTGAAACAGTTTTTCAATATCCGTGAGTTTTAAAGTCACATAAGTGGGGCGGCCGTGATTGCATTGCCCGGAATGGGGGGTTGCCTCCATATCCCTTAGTAATGCATTCATTTCTTGGCCGTTTAATTTGCGCCCTGAGCGTACAGAGCCATAACAGGCGAGGGTTGCACAGATATGTTCGAGTTTTTCTTTCAAACTTGAAACATCATCAAACGCCGCAATATGTTCTGCAAGGTCTTTGACGACCCCCTGTACATCTGCTTGTCCTAATAAGCTTGGTGTTTCACGTACCAGTACAGCATTTTCTCCAAAGGCTTCAACAACCAGTCCTAGGTCTTCCAAGTCTTGACGTCTCTCCAATATAGCTTCAGCCTCTTTTTGCGTAAGGTCAATCACCTCTGGCATTAAGAGCATTTGGCGTGAAACACCCCCATGCTCCAACTGTTGTTTCATTTTTTCATAGACAATGCGTTCGTGCGCCGCATGTTGATCAATAATGAGAATTGCCTCTTCTGTCTGGGAGATAATATAATTTTGGTGAAGTTGTGCTCTGGCAGCTCCCAAAGGCAAATATAGGGCTTGCTGGTCTTGATCCGTATCGTTTGCAGAACTATCTCCGCTTGGTTCATGAAAACCAGAAAGACGAGTTTGATTATCTTCGGAAAAACCAGAATAAGGGGAAGAGCTATAATGTGACTGTGCACGCGATGAATGTATAGCTGATGGCATTGGGTGGGTGTTGCTTTGCGCATAATGCAAGGCGTCTTGTGTAAGGGTATTGGTTGCTTGATGCCCTGCGTCTTGCAACGCTTCTCGCAGAGCACCGACGATGAGACCGCGAACACGCCCGGGGTCCCTAAATCGTACCTCGGCTTTTGCAGGGTGCACGTTCACATCGACATTTTGTGCTTTTGTTGTGATAAATAGGCACAGGGCAGGATACCTGCCTTGCGGAATAAAATCACCAAACGCTGCACGCAATGCACCTGCAAGTAGTTTATCTTTGACTGGTCGGTTGTTCACAAACAAGAACTGCATTTGCGGCGTTGCCTTGTGATATGTGGGCAGTCCAGCAAAACCTTTCACTTCAATATCATCACGCTGAGCAGATATGGGCAGCGCATTTTCAGCAAAATCCTCGCCCATAATCTGACCAACACGGTTAAGCCAACCTTCAGTCGTGACAAGATCATCTGCTGTCAGACGCAATGAAACGCGTTCTCCAGTGGTCAGTTGAAATGCGATATTGGGATGAACCATGGCCAGACGTTTGACAACATCGGTAATGGCTGTGTTTTCAGCGCGCTCTGATTTTAAAAACTTGAGCCGTGCTGGCGTGGCATAAAACAAATCCCGCACTTCAATGCATGTTCCTGCATTTAAAGCCGCTGGCTTTAGTGCTCCTTTGCGTCCTGCATCTAAATCTATTTTGTGACCGTCATGAACTTTGGTTTTGCTTTGTAACGATAACCTTGCCACAGAGCCAATGGAGGCAAGTGCTTCGCCGCGAAACCCTAGTGTGGAAATATTCAGCAGGTCATCACTGTAAAGTTTAGATGTGGCATGTCGCTCGATGGCAAGTTGCAGATCCTCCTGACCCATACCTGATCCATTATCGCTGACACGAATAAGTGATATGCCTCCTCCAGATGTCACAATTTCGATGTGTGTTGCCCCGGCATCTATTGCATTTTCAACCAGCTCTTTAACCACACTGGCTGGCCGTTCAATCACTTCACCTGCTGCAATGCGGTTGATAATTTCAGGAGGCAATTGTCTAACTGGCAATGACATCTTCGTTGAATTCTTCCGTTTAATTCTTTAATTTCTCTCGGGCCAATTTTTTCCCCAGTTCAACGCCAGGCTGATCAAAAGGGTCAATACCAAGCAAGTCGGCTGCAAGTATGGTTTCCAACATAAAAGACATCAACAATGCGCCAAGCGTACGCTCATTAATGTGCATTAAATCAATGGTGCGGACCGGGCATTTGACTTGAGTTAAAGCTTCTGCAACAGCATGTTGTTGTGCCTGAACCAAATCACCAACACTTCGTCCGGACATATAATGCAGAGCGCAGTTTTGTGCAAGATCTGGTTCAATATGCGGGCCGGTGCCTGACAAAGGCATACGCAAAAAAGTGATCATTTTATTCGCAGGACCATCCATATAAAGCTGTAATTGACTGTGCTGATCAACAGGGCCTAGTGCTGCAATCGGGGTAATGCCTTCGCCTTGCTTGCCAAGACTTTCTGCCCACAATTGCACATACCATGCGGCAAAGCGTTGCAAGCGATCCGCATAAGGCATCATTACGATATTCTGGATGCCATTTTCTTTGGCCAACCCGACTGAGAGAGCAGCCCCAACCGCTGGAGCAATGTCCTCCAACGCTGACGTGTCATCCAGGATAGTATCTAAAACATCCTGAGCCCCTTGGCGCAAAGCAATCACATCCAGGCCAAAGGCAAGTGCAGGCAAAAGACCGACATTTGTGAGCACGGAATATCGTCCGCCTATCTTGGTGGAATGCTCAAGCATGGGAATATCAAGCGAACCAAACATATCTAGCAAACCGTTCGTTTTGCCCTCTTGATAAGGCTCGGTTATGCCTAAAAACAGTTGCGGAATTTTATCAGTTAATCCAGCCTGCTGAACGGCATTAAGGGCAATGACAGCTTGTGTCAGTGTTTCTCCCGTTCCGCCTGATTTTGATGTTACTACAAAACGGGTGCGCTCCAGATCAGCCGTTTCAAAGAACATGTCCAGGCTGTGGGGGTCTAAATTGTCGAAGAAACAAACCTCAAGGTCTTGTCCAGATACGGCATAAGATTGTCCCCACCCTTTCAATTGTACCAGAACTTGCCCGCCTAAACTTGAACCACCAGTTCCAAAAAAAACGAGTGTATTAGCTCCATCAAGCAAGTGGTCTAAAGCCTGTTGGGCTGGTGCAATATCGTTGCGCCAAGATGGAACCTGCAACAGTTCTAGTGTTTTATCCTGATAGGCTTGTCTTAACGATTCAATCCCTTTTTGAGTTTTTTGCAGCCACTCTTGATAGCAAGATTCACTGAGGCCGTTTTCACCGATAGCTTGAGATAAACATTTTGCAATGGAGTGTTTAAACATGGCGGTATGCGCTCCTTGTGTTTCGGATTGACAAATTTTTTCAATTTAGGCTCAGGGGTAATAAATAACATGCAATTCTATTTGAAAAGCAATATTTATTGCATTTGAGAATTGGGAAATAATGATGTTCTTTTCATCGGCGTTGTAGATTTGTCAGGAGTTATGTATGAGAATCGCTGGGCAGTTTATCAGAAAAGCAATTTTTAGGCCTAGCTTGGAATAGAGATCTGAAAATATCTTGCGCTGCTATCTTATGAATTAAGCAAAACTTCATATTGATTGGCAATTTTTGCAACAGAGTACTCATTTGCTCGTTGTTTGAGTATTGTGGCCGGTATTGGTGAATTTAGAGATTTTAGGATGGCATCTGCGAATGCTTTTTGATCATTCAGGTCCACAAGATGCCCGTATGTTCCGTTGTCCAGTATATCCTTTGGGCCGCCAGGACAATTTGTGCTTACAACAGGCGTGCCGAGTGACAGGGCTTCAATAATAACATTTCCAAAGCCTTCATAATGTGAAGACATTGCAAACAATGAAGCTTTTTTGAGGTAGGCAAATGGATTGTCCTTGTATCCCAAAAGAAATGCATCGTTTTCGAGGCCGAGTTGATTTATTTCGTTTTGAAGGTCTTGCCTCAAATGGCCTTCTCCAAGGATAGCAAGTTTGCATTCCTTTTTTTCCCGGACTAACGCAAATGCGTTAATGAGAAGGTTAAAATTCTTTTGAGCAACAAGGCGGCCAGCTCCCACAATTAAGGGGTATGAGGTATTGAGTATTTCATCATCATGAGCGCCATAATTATCTGATTTTTCTTGAATGTTTTCAATATCAATCGGGTTTGATATCACGACCGTTTTTTTGTTATGTGCTCTAAATTGAGTATCGAGATTATTTTTAATATCTTTTGAAACGCAAATTGTCTTTTTTGAAAGTCGCGTTAAGACCGAAGCTAACTTATAAGTCAGGCCAGAGCCAAGTCCAAAATCTTTAGAATAGACATTATGATATGTGATAAATACCTGATGTTTTTCGCAGGATAAAAAAGAAGCAAGACATGCTTTGATATTGCTGATCCCTACACCACTAATAACGAAGTCAATCAAGTTATCTTTTAAAATTCTAGATAACCCGAAGAGGGATTTTATTTTATTGGATGTACCCAACGAAAAAATGTTTACGCTTTTTGCAACGTACTCAAGATTAGGCCCATCTTTGTTATCAACAATGATAGAACAATTATATCCCCTGTCCGCAAACTCGTTGGCTAACAAGCAGAAAATTCTTTCCGCTCCACCTCCGTCAAGATTTGGCAAGTAAAAAGCTATATTTGAGGTCATAATCTATAATTTGTAAGCGTATAAGGATAGATATAGCAACAAAGTAATAATCCTCCTGTTAAGAGGAGATGCTTTACAGTCATTTGTAAAGATATTTTATCAAAAATATACCAAAAGTTTTATTTTATCAACAATGCAA
>JBCCCO010000043.1:0-22502 GCA_039033475.1 Pseudomonadota bacterium
TCAGTGCAGGAGGTGTTGCAGATTACTATGGATATCACAATGGTGTCGAACCAGAGCAATTGCTTACTTCGAAGAATGGTCAATATCAGTTGAGTATTGATACCTCTGGAGATGGTGAAGGTCGCTTAACTTTATACAAATATAATGAGACAAGTGGCGAACATGACATTAAAATTTGGAGAACGACGCATCATTTCAGTCATCATCATGGGGCTTTTTTGAGCCTTGGAACCAATGGTGATCTGACTTTGTTTGATGGTCACTCTAGTGCCAAATGGCATACCGATACTTTAAATGCCGCTGTTGAACGTCCCTTCATGTTAAAGGTTCTCGATAGTGGCAATGTTGCGCTTTATGATCACACACAGAGCGGAAGGGCTTTGTGGATGTCGAAATCTGGCAATGATGGCATCAAGTTTGGCAATGCAGAAAACAATCGCACGTTTACAGATAACAGCCTGGATGGTCCTGACGATATTCTCCGCCCGGGAGATTCTATTTTCTCGGAAGATGGAAAATACTCTCTCGAGATGAAATATAATGGAGATGTGGTCATTAATCAGATTGTTCACCACAAACATCATGAAGGCGTATGGTCAACAGATACGGGAGGCAAGGCCAAAAATGGATGGGCCCAAGTTGAATCTGATGGGCGCTTTTCGGTATTTAACTCTGACGGCGAGCGGGTGTATTCAACACACACTCAAAGCGCAGGTGTTAATACAGATACGATTTCATTGAAGATGCAACATACGGGCAACCTGGTGCTGGAAGAAGCAGATGGCACACGGCTGTGGGAAACCGGGAAACATCATCACCATCATATAGGCATTATGGCTCGCCCGGCGACACCTGATGCTGGAAGTGCCGAATACGACAAAAAGATCCTTGGTGTGGGTGAGATCATGAATATTGGAGATAATTTATTCTCTGATGATAATCGCTATCGCTTAGTAATGGCCGCCAATCGTGATCTGATGCTGTTTGATATGGAAACCCCGGATAATCCCGCCCAACCGAAATTGCTGTGGAGCACTGATCGCGCGCAAGGCACTATTGATGACACCAACACTGGCGCGGACGCCGATGCGTATGTGGAGCTTGAAGCAAGTGGCAATCTGGTGATGAAAAATAGCCTTGGCAATATCCTCTGGCAAAGCAATTCGGCACAACTGGATGATTTTGGTATGCCGGTTCTGGGGGACTACACTTTAGAGGTTCAATCGGCCTCAGGGCATGACAAAGAAGCGATTGCCATTAAAGATGAAAATGGCTTTGTGGTCTGGCATAGTGAATATGGCCAATATAAACACTGGGAAGTGCATCAAAAGAAAAACTGGTTCCAAAGAAACTTCCCCCACGTGGCGGACTGGGAAGAAGAGCATTTTGCTGTATTTGATACAACGTTCGGCCGACTGCACAACCATGCCCACGAATTTTTGGAGGATTTATCAACCGTCACCGGGATAGATTCAAAAACATTGCTTAGCATTGTTGAGGAAATCGCTTTTGATGTTGCTCTCTATGCTCTTGAGTACTTCATGCCGTTTACAACTGAGCTACTGGAAATGTTAATGGTCATGTATGGCATGATGGGGTTGTATGAATTTTTAGCTGATGCAGATTCTGTCAAAGACCTCATTATGAATGTTGAGGATGCAATGATCGCAGAAGGCGGACCTTTGGTTGATGTCTTAAATGTGGCTTTCCCCAATGATACAGACACAAGTACATCTAGCACAGACAGTACGGCTTCTTCAGCGAGCGGTACTGGCAACCAAAATTACGCCAGCTCAACATCCACACCAGCAACAGCACCTGCCAGCGCAACTTATACGCCCACAACGGCCTCCGCTAGCGCAGCGAGCTCCACACCTACTCCCGCAACTTCGACAAATACACAGAGTTCTACGCCAACCGTTGCGGCTTCGACTAACACTCCTTCAAGTGCCAATACAAATAACGGCAGTTCGAAGAATAGTAGCTCTAGCACCT
Organism: Pseudomonadota bacterium; assembly: GCA_039033475.1. Classification (GTDB taxonomy): domain Bacteria; phylum Pseudomonadota; class Alphaproteobacteria; order Rhizobiales; family CBDHHC01; genus JBCCCO01. The sequence goes on from JBCCCO010000043.1 coordinate 1,996, forward strand.
CAGCGCCTCAATCTTTAGAAGCATTTCTTTCAGACCATAACAACCAGAAGTCAGAATATATATTTCAAGGGGAAATTAGTCTGGCTAATTTTGTTCCGGGGTTAAATGTAAGAAATCTCTCTGATCGGTTTGGTGAAGCATTTCAGATGCGCATTGGACTAACACACCCAAAGAGAGTTGAGCGTGGCGATGGTAAAACATATCGTACATCTGATTTAAATATTAGTTTCCGTGAAGAAACCAAAATTCAAGGGGATTTTTTGCCTCTTCCAGGTCTTACTGAAACGGCATATGGTGTTAATTCTCACAAACTCACAATTCCACTCTATTGGGATAAAGATAAAAACCTAGGAGACCATAAGGACGGATTTGATACAGGAAAGATCAGGTGGAAATCTACGCTTGCCGCACAGCTGAAACTGTCTGAAGACCTGAAAGACCTTAGAAAATTATCATTTCAACGTGCAAAAACTCCAAAAACAACTGTCGATAGTACAACTCCAACGGCAAATTTGCCAACCCCGCAGGGCTTTCTGACTAGATTGCAATATGAAACTCCGAATCCTCTGGTACAACCAATACTTAGTCGCAATTTATCTGATCCAGAAAAGGAAGCCGTAACAACAACTCTTGGTAATCCTAGACATCGCGAACAAATGGGAAGTGTGATTGACGACTATTTTTCTAGAGGGGGAACTATAAATGACTTTGACCCAGCATATGCTGCCGGTCAAAGTAATTTCCCTGATGCCGACCCTGCTACCCGAGGTAGACTTGAAACATCGTTTAGAATTATTGTTCCCGAATATGATCGCGTACGCCCTAGTTCACCCCCAAATGTTCCTAAAAATACTACTACATTCTCCGAATACCTTTCTAGCTACGCTGAAGCTATTGGTGCTTCTATTCATAAAGGAGCATCAAATTTGCTCGATCATGTTAGTCCAAATGTAGAGGTAGGCATTGGCGCAGCAATCTCTCATACCTATCATTTATCTGATATGTCGGATGAAGATCGGGCCGTTACATTTATAATGCAATCCATTCCGTATATGCTTACAGGTGCTGCATACGCCTACACCCCACAGATAGCAAGGGCTTTTTCACGCCTTTTTCCCATGAGCCAGTCTACAGCCGTGATGGCTATGAACATAGTTGAAGATGGATTATCATACGCAACTGACAGCGCACTTGAAAACTTGCTTGATAAAGAGAGCGTAGATAGAACCTGGAGTAATTACCTTTGGTTTACCGGTACGGGAACTATATTAAAAGATAACATCCTTGAAGATGAAACAGGTAATTCTTTCGGAAGTACAGCTGTCAATGCATTCGAAGAGGGGAAAAGCAGCCTAAAAGCTCGTTTTCAGCATACTATCCAACTCGAAGGAAATGACTTCTTTGATGGTTAAGGAAGATGCTTTCTTTCTAGAAGTCAAAGGGTGTGCATACCTTCATCAAAAAACAGCAAGGCGATGCAATAAAGTTTCATGTAATTGGAAAAAGTGCGAGTCACAGAGCGATTGTGTTTGTTTGTGTTTTGATAAGGCTATATAATTTTTCGTAGTGTTGCGTTTTATATTCCACAAAACATTTATGAATTATTGGTCATATAAATTTGCTTACGCACGCACAAAATCTAAACCAAACGCAAAGCTTCTTTTTGCCGAATACCAACATACCTATTTTTTTAACTCGTAATACACGCGCAAAAAGAATAACACTTCGCGTGCACAGTGCACACCGTAAAGTGTTGTTAACTCTTCCTAAAACGACGAGTATCAAACAGGCTCAGCGCTTTGCAGAACGGCATACCACTTGGATTATAGAAAAGTTTGAAAAGCTTCCACCTTTCGTACCTTTTGAACACAATGCGATCATACCATTCCATGGCATTCTTCATAAAATTGTCTTTTGCAACCACAAAATACGTCATCAGCAAATAGTTACGATTTATAAAAATCAAAACTTACCAGGCGAACACTACCCCATATTGAAAGTCCATGGACCGTATGAACATGCCCCTCGCCGTCTTCTGGATTGGCTAAAAAAGCAAGCGAGAACAGAATTACAAGAAAGAGTAACGTATCATGCCTGCAATCTGAATCTGCACCCTAAGAGAGTTGCAATTCGAGATCAAAAAAGTAGGTGGGGCTCATGTTCAAGCACTGGCGCTCTCTCCTTTTCTTGGAGGCTTATTCTGGCCCCGTATTTTGTACTTGATTATGTTGCAGCTCATGAAGTCGCCCATCTGGCGGAAATGAACCACGGCAAAAGGTTCTGGCAGTTGGTTCGCCAAACAATGCCCGATATGGACAAAGCCGAAGAATGGCTCAAAGAAAACGGTACATCTCTTCATGGTTATGGATGATAGGGGCGGGTCCGCCCAAATTACTGCGCTAGAGAAGTTCCTCTCTCTTGTACAGCCTCTATCTCTGAAACACGTACAATCACTTCATCTGCCAAGGCGCGTAAACACGACCCGATTGGGCCTGGATACTTTGCAATAAAAGATCTTTTATCTAGGTAATTTTGTGATGCGTTTTGCAACAGCACAGATCTTGGGATCGCAGTTGAAAAGCAATAACTTTCAGGATCAGAATTAAGATGACTGTGAAACAGGTTATCATTGTCCGAAGTGTCATCTTTCATATTGACCAAAGTACCAAGATTTTGCGCAAACCCCATACTCGGATCACGGCTTTGAAAAGCGCGCAACATCTGCAATCCACTCACAGACAAAAAATCTGGCTTGACGGGAGAAATATAACAATCTGCCTCACGCAACCAAGCCTCTGTTAATACAGAAATCCCCGGTGGGCAATCAATGAAAATAAAATCATAGCGACTTTTCAGATGATCTAATAAACCTCGAATAACACTACGAATATCATTGTATTGTTGGTTTTCCGATAGGCTGCGTTCAAATAGCATCAACTCAAGGTGCCCCTGCAACAAAGACACCATTTCAGTCTCATCAACATCAGAAACATCATGGGTAATGTAATCTTCCCAGGGCAAGAGTGTTCGGTGCGTCAAAGAGCCATCAAGGTAATTCAATATGGTAAAGCCATCTGATTGACGTTGCACCAGAAACTGAGGCGTTTGCGTCATAAAGCTCGAACTCATCTGAGAATCTGAGTCAATAATCAAGACATTTTTATTATGAAAATGGCACAACACTTCAGGCAAGGCGACTGCGATGGTTGATTTTCCTACACCACCCTTTGCATTCATCAACGTAATCGCAATTCCCATAGTATATGCCTACTCTTGTTATTTTAAGTTTATTTTTAGAACAAAAAAGAGAAAGATAGATCAAGATAAAATCTTCGCCAGCAAACAAATTTCCCCAAATTCCATGCACACTCAAAGTAACCTCCAATATCAATGAGGTCTAGTCATTTCTACAGTACAACGTGGATTTTACTTTGGCCTGGGTAATAAAATAGGTTTTGCAGGAAAGGTAAGGGCTGATAATTTATTTCCGCAACATATAGCCGGTTTTAAAAATCCACCAGATAATCGCCATACAGCTACACAAAAACACGCCAATCATCAACATACTCACACCAACATTCACATCTGAGATTTCATAAAAACTCCAGCGGAAACCACTGATCAAATAGACAACAGGATTAAACAAGGACACAGTTTGCCAAATTTCCGGCAACATTTTAATCGAGTAAAATGTCCCTCCCAAAAAGGCAAGAGGTGTTATCACCAGCAATGGAACAATTTGCAGTTGCTCAAAACTTTGCGCTAAAATGCCAATAATAAATCCAAGCAGACTAAATGTAATTGCTGTAAGGACCAGAAACAAAATCATAGGCACAGGATGAGAGATATGAAGCGGCACAATAAGTGATGCTGTCCCTAAAATAATAAGCCCAAGAATAATGGATTTGGTTGCAGCAGCCCCGACATAGCCCAATACAATTTCATAATAAGAAATCGGTGCCGACATCACCTCAAATATCGTTCCTGTAAATTTCGGGAAATAAATCCCAAAAGAGGCATTAGCAATACTCTGAGTTAAAATTGATAACATAATCAGGCCAGGCACAATGAACGTCCCGTAGCTCACTCCATCAATCTCGGTAATGCGCGAACCAATGGCAGAGCCAAAAACCACAAAGTACAGCACCGTTGAAAGCACAGGAGACAGAATACTTTGGCCTAAAGTGCGCCAGGTTCGCTTCATTTCAAAAGCATAGATTGAAAAAACAGCACGATAATTCATGACTTATCATTCACCAAATCAACAAAAATCTCTTCAAGAGAGCTTTGTTTTGTATCCAAATCCTTAAATGTAATATTGGCCTCATTTAGGCCATTCAACAAAGATGTAATCCCTGTACGCTCAGAAGTGGTATCGTAGGTATAAACCAATTGATTTCCCTCTTCCCTTAATTCAAGTCGCGGACCGGAAAGTGACGAAGGCAAAGCATCAAGGCGCTCATTCAAATGCAAGATCACTTGTTTTTTACCAAGCTTTTGCATGAGCTTAGACTTTTCTTCTACCAGAATAATCTTGCCCTTATTGATCACACCAACTCGGTCTGCCATCTCTTCAGCTTCTTCGATATAGTGTGTTGTCAGAATAATAGTCACGCCCATTTCACGCAAATCACGCACAATTTGCCACATGCCCTTGCGTAACTCTACATCAACACCAGCAGTTGGCTCATCAAGAAACAAAACTTGTGGTTCATGAGAAAGCGCTTTGGCAATCATGACACGGCGTTTCATACCGCCAGACAGTGCCAAAAGCTTACCGCCCTTTTTGTCCCACAAAGACAAACTTTTCAAAATCTGTTCGATATACTCTGGCTTCGCAGGCTTACCAAATAAGCCACGCGTAAAATTAACCGTATCCCAAACTGTCTCAAACATATCAAGCGTAAGTTCTTGCGGCACTAGCCCAATACGAGAACGGGCTTCACGGAAATCCTTGATAATATCAAATCCATCAACCTGAACATGCCCAGATGTTGGCATCGTCAACCCACAAATGGTGCTAATCAATGTGGTCTTGCCTGCACCATTCGGCCCTAGCAGAGCAAAAATTTCACCTTGTTTAATCTCAAGATTGACCCCATCAAGCGCCAGAAAATCATTATCATAGCGTTTAACTAAATTTTCTATTTTTATCATTGCAGTCATAACAAATGGTCTTGATGTGAACAGATATCAGAAAATAGATAAAAGATCCTAATAGTGGGAGATCTCAATCAGTTGACCTTACGGCACAGCAATCTCTCTACGGTCTTCAGTTTTACAATCGACTATCCACCGTCATTCCCGCGAAAGCGGGAATCTAATAATATTTTAAGGAGATCCCCGCTTTCGCGAGGACGACATAACATGTTAATTCTTATATCAAAATTAAAATTACTTATCCCAAATTAGCGATAATGAAACGCACAATCAAGCAGTTACTGTTTCGAGCAGCTTTAACTGATCAAAGGCTTGTTTGGCAGAAAGATGTGCTGTGCTGCCTTCTTCCAACTCTTGCAATTCGGTTTCAACAAGAGAGATTTCTTCACGCAACCGGCTTGCCTTCAATTCATCAACAAAAACAGCTTGTTGAGCTAGCACCGTTAAGCCATCGGGTCCAGCTTCTGCAAAACCACCGCGAACATAAATTTGTTTTTTAGTGGTTGCATTTGCATCCATAATTTGCAGAACACCGGCGCGCAACATCGCAATAAGTGGCGCATGCCCGGCAAGAACACCAAAATTGCCACCTTCTCCAGGAACAACCACATGGTCAACCTGTTCAGAGATAAGCAGCTTCTCAGGAGAAATCAGCTCAAATTTAAATGTGTTTGACATCACGCCAACCTTATCGAATATCTATGCTGCTTCAGCGAGTTTGCCAGCTTTTTCCACCGCATCTTCAATAGTCCCAACCATGTAGAAAGCCTGCTCTGGCAAGTGATCATAATCCCCTTCACATAGCCCTTTAAAGCCTTTGATGGTATCTTCCAAACTAACAAGAATGCCAGGTGATCCCGTAAAGATTTCAGCCACGTGGAACGGTTGCGAGAGAAAACGCTCAATCTTGCGTGCTCTAGCCACTGTCAACTTATCCTCTTCGGACAACTCATCCATGCCAAGAATCGCAATAATATCCTGCAATGCCTTATAACGCTGTAGAATCTCTTGCACCTTACGAGCAATATTATAATGCTCTTCCCCCACAATCATCGGCTCCAAAATCCGCGATGTTGAATCCAGCGGATCAACAGCAGGGTAGATGCCTTTTTCCGCAATCGAGCGTGAGAGAACAGTTGTCGCATCAAGGTGCGCAAATGTGGAAGCAGGTGCAGGGTCTGTCAAATCATCCGCAGGTACATATACGGCTTGTACAGATGTAATCGATCCCTTGTTCGTTGACGTAATACGCTCCTGCATTCCACCCATATCTGTTCCGAGTGTTGGCTGATATCCCACAGCTGAAGGAATACGCCCCAATAGAGCGGACACTTCAGAACCGGCTTGCGTAAAACGGAAAATATTATCAACGAAGAACAACACATCTTGACTTTGATCACGGAAATACTCCGCAATCGTCAAACCAGACAATGCAACACGTGCCCGCGCGCCTGGAGGTTCATTCATCTGACCATAAACAAGCGAACATTTGGAACCATCTCCACCGCCCTCTTTGTTCACTTTGGATTCAATCATCTCCCAATAAAGATCATTACCTTCACGTGTGCGCTCACCAACGCCAGCAAAGACAGAATATCCACCATGACCTTTCGCAATGTTATTGATCAACTCCATGATCAAAACGGTTTTACCAACACCAGCACCACCAAACAGACCAATTTTACCCCCCTTGGCATAAGGTGCGAGCAAATCAACAACTTTAATACCGGTTACCAAAATCTCTGAATCGGTTGATTGATCAATAAACTCAGGTGCCGCCGCGTGAATGGGCCGTTTTTCTTCGGATTTCACGGGGCCAGCCTCATCCACAGGCTCCCCAATCACATTCAAAATGCGTCCTAAAGTTGCTTCACCAACAGGAACCGCAATCGCTTCACCGGTATCGACAGCCTCTTGGCCACGTACCAAACCTTCTGTGGAATCCATTGCAATGGTCCGCACAGTGTTTTCCCCCAGATGCTGGGCCACTTCCAGCACCAGGCGGTTACCATTATTATCAAGTTCAAGCGCATTCAAAATAGCTGGAAGATGGCCATCAAATTGTACATCAACAACCGCTCCCATCACCTGCTGTACTTTTCCAGTATTCGTCTCTGTCATTGGTTCAACCTTCTCATTATCTTGTTTTATTGAACAATGCCAGCCATGATGAATTGGCTATTTCATTGTTTTAAAATTCATATTGTCTGTAGCTCATCCGGGCTAAAATGGGTTATTTACATATCAAAACAAACCAGCGTCATCCCCTCGAAAGCTGGGATCTCATTGCAGTTTTTTTGAGATTCCAGCTCTCGCTGGAATGACAAATTGTGAGTATCTTAATAAAAATATACCATTTCAAATCTTATTAGCTATCTCACCCATTCCTCAAACCGCCTCAGCCCCAGAGACAATTTCAATCAATTCTTTCGTAATCATCGCCTGACGTGTTCTGTTATATTTCAGCGTCAAATCGCCAATCATATCTCCGGCATTTCGCGTAGCATTGTCCATGGCACTCATCCGCGCACCTTGCTCGGAAGCTGCATTTTCTAGCAGTGCTCGGAAGATCTGCGTTGCGATATTTCGTGGCAGCAGATCCGTTAAAATCTCTTCTTCACCAGGCTCAAACTCATAAGATGCCTCAGCCCCGCCCACAGTTGTTGCTTGGCCTTTCGGATCACTGTCCACCTCTTTAGCATCGGAAAAATTAGCTGGGATCAATTGCAATGGTGTTGGCACTTGTGAAATAATGGACTGAAATTCAGAAAAGAACAGGGTGCATACATCGAACTCTTGCTTCTCAAACGATGTCAGTATTTTTTTGGCAACACCCTGCGCCACATCATAATTCAGTTTTTTAATATGCTTAAGGTCAACAACCTCTGAAATAAGATCCTTAAACTGGTTCTTCAGAACATCATAACCTTTTTTACCAACACATAAAATTTTAACACTCTTTTCCTCTGCCATAAGTTTCAGAGCATGTTCCCGGGCAAAACGCGCGATGTTAGTGTTAAAACCACCGCACAAGCCGCGCTCTGCCGTCGCAACCACCAGCAAATGCACATCATCCTTGCCCGTTCCCACCAACAAAGGAGATGCGTTTTCACGGCTCGTCACCCGCATATTCAAATTTGTGAGAACTTTTTCCATACGCTCTGCAAAGGGCCGAGCCGACTCGGCTGCCTCTTGGGCGCGGCGCAATTTTGCGGCAGCAACCATTTGCATGGCTTTGGTAATCTTCTGGGTCGCCTTGACCGAGGAAATTCTACTGCGAAGATCTTTAAGACTTGGCATCTGTTTTTATTTTCTTATGTCGCTTCAAAAGATTTGGCAAAGTTATCAAGCGCAGCTTTCAACTTAAGCTCTATGTTTTCTGTCAATTTCTGCTCTTCACGAATGCTATCCAGCACATCACTATGCTCATCGCGCATATACTTTAGCAATTCTTCTTCAAAACGCCCCACATTATCAACTGAAATATCATCGAGATATCCACGTGTTCCAGCATAAATACTGACGACCTGCTCCTCAATCTTCAACGGTGAAAATTGCGGCTGTTTCAGCAACTCAGTCAACCGTTGACCACGTGCAAGCAGCTTCTGCGTTGCGGCATCAAGGTCTGAACCAAATTGCGCAAAAGCCGCCATCTCACGATACTGCGCCAGCTCACCCTTAATGGCTCCAGCTACCTGTTTCATCGCCTTAATCTGTGCCGAGGACCCAACCCGTGAAACCGACAAACCAACGTTAACCGCCGGCCTGATCCCTTGATAGAACAAATCCGTCTCAAGGAAAATCTGCCCATCGGTAATCGAAATTACATTTGTTGGAATATAGGCCGACACATCATTTGCTTGTGTTTCAACCACAGGCAATGCAGTCAACGAACCTGATTGATGGTCTTCATTCAACTTTGCCGAACGCTCAAGTAACCGGGAGTGCAAGTAAAACACGTCACCAGGATAAGCTTCACGCCCAGGTGGACGGCGGAGCAACAATGACATCTGACGATAAGCAACCGCTTGTTTTGATAAATCATCATAAGTGATCATCGCATGCATACCGTTATCACGGAAATACTCACCCATCGCACATCCGGTGTAAGGTGCAAGGAACTGCATCGGCGCCGGGTCAGATGCTGTAGCAGCAACAACAATAGAATATTCAAGTGCGCCGCGCTCTGCCAAAACTTTCACAAACTGCGCAACCGTAGAGCGTTTTTGCCCAACCGCCACATAGATGCAATACAGTTTTTTGCTTTCGTCATCACTTTCATTAATCGGCTTTTGGTTAAGGATAGTATCAAGAGCAATAGCTGTTTTTCCAGTTTGGCGGTCACCAATAATCAATTCCCGTTGACCACGACCAATTGGAATCAAAGCATCAATGGCTTTCAAACCAGTTTGCATCGGCTCATGCACAGATTTCCGTGGCAAAATGCCAGGGGCCTTAACCTCAACCAGACGTTCTTCTTTTGCTTCAATTGGCCCCTTACCATCGATCGGATTGCCAAGACCATCAACCACACGGCCCAGCAGCTCTTTCCCAACAGGAACCTTAACAATTTCACCTGTCCGTTTAACAGTATCTCCTTCTTTGATGTACCTATCATCACCAAAGATCACAATACCAACGTTATCAATTTCCAGGTTCAGCGCCATTCCCTTAACGCCGCCAGGAAACTCAACCATCTCACCGGCTTGCACATTATCCAAACCATAAACGCGGGCAATACCATCCCCCACGGATAACACTTGTCCAATTTCTGAAACTTCAGCCTCATTCCCAAAATTTTTGATTTGTTCTTTTAGGATTGAAGAAATTTCTGCGGCCCGAATGTCCATCAGCCAACCTCTTTCATTGTCATTTTCAATCGATTTAATTTCGTACGTAAAGATGTATCCATCATGATGCTACCAATTTTCACCACAAGACCACCAAGCAAAGCGGGATCCACTTGAGTATTTACAGCAACATCTTGATTGACATAGTTTTTTAAAGACGTTTTCAGCTCTCCCAGCTGTGCATCAGACAGCTCAACAGCAGATGTGACATCTGCATGAACTTCCCCCAAATATTGAGACAATAAACTTTTATAATCATCAATCATCGCATTGATGGCATAAAGACGCCGCTTCTCTATCACCAACATAAAGAAGTTTGTCACAATCTCGGAAAAATTGATCTTTTGAAAGAGCGCAAGTATCGCATTTTTTTGTTGATCTTTGGAAAACACAGGACTACGCACCAAACGCTGTAAGTCTGCACTTTCAGACAGCGCTGTTTGAAAACGGCCAAGATCTTGCCATACCTCATCTAAGTACCCAGCTTCAAGAGCACATTCAAACAATGCGTTTGCATAACGCCCTGACATTCCTGTTACAGCTAAGTGAGTGCTTGCCACGTAAAATAAACTTTCTTATCGAATGTATGCTTTAGAATTTATTGACTTGATAATGACCAATGCTGCAATGATCAAGATTTTTTTTAAGGCTCTAGCATATGGTTTTAAACAATGCAATACGGCTCAGCCCATGCATCACAACATTCACAGCAACCCTGCCCATAGCCTACAAAAAATTATAAGGATCAATATCAATATTTAGTTTCACATCGCCATGGGGATTACACATCCCCTCAAGCCACACCCGTAAATACTCTTGAATATCAGTATCACGCGCACTTTTTAGCAATAAACGAAACCGGTGACGCCCACGAATGACAGAAATGGGGGCTTCAACGGGCCCTAATAATTGTATTGTCTGCGCAGCAGGTGCTTTTAACGCTAACAACCGAGCAAATTCATAAGCCATATCCCGCACTTTTGAAGACACAATAAGAGAAGCCATCCGGCCGAAAGGCGGAAGACCTGCCAAATGTCGCATATTGATTTCATGCTCTAAAAAAGCATCCCGGTCTCCAGAAATTAAAGCTTGCATAACTGGATGTTCTGGCAAATAAGTCTGGATAAACCCGCGGCCATAGTCACAAAACCGCCCTGCGCGACCCGTCACTTGTTGCAACAATTGAAACGTTCGCTCCCCAGCGCGCGGGTCCCCGCCCTGGGCCAACCCCAGATCACCATCTACAACCCCCACACATGTCAAACGCGGAAAATTATGACCTTTGGCAACAATTTGTGTCCCAATTACAATATCGGCATCCCCTTCAGCAACATTCCGTAACACCTCACGCAACGCCTGAACATTAGGTGCTAGATCGCTCGACAACAGCGCAACCCGAGCATCAGGAAAGACTGCCTCCACCTCTTCAGCAACCCTCTCAACACCAGGACCACATGGCACCAAGGCATTTTCCGTTTCACACTTCGGGCACTTTTTTGGTAACGGCGTTGAAAAACCGCAATGATGGCATTGCAACCGGTGGCGCCTGTGATGATGAACCAACCAAGCCGTACATTGTGGACAATCAAATCGGTGACCACATGCCCGGCACAACGTCAGCGGCGCATAGCCTCTGCGATTGAGAAACAACAAGCTCTGCTCTGTCCTTGCCAAAGTCTCTTTCATGGCTTCGCGCAATACAGGGCTTAGCCATTGCCCCTTTTCTGGCGGGTGTTTGCGCAAATCAATCGCACTGAGGTCTGGCAAAGCATATCCGGAAAACCGCTGTGTCAATTGTGCATGGCGATAACGCCCCTGTCTTACATTGACATAACTTTCAATAGACGGTGTCGCAGATGCCAATATGATAGGAATTTGGCCAAGCAGTGCCCGCACAACAGCCATATCACGGCCCTGATAAGTCACACGATCTTCTTGCTTGAATGCCGTATCATGTTCTTCATCAACAACAATGAGCCCTAAATTTTGAAACGGTAAAAACAGACCAGAGCGCGCCCCAATCACAGCTTTTGCCTCACCGGACAGCACAGAGCGCCAAATCCTCGCCCGCGCTCCAGCCGAAACCGTGGAATGCCACTCAACCGGCTTCACCCCAAACCGGCGTTCAAACCGTGAAATAAACCCACTTGTCAGTGCAATTTCTGGCAACATTATCAGCACTTGCTGACCTTGCGACAAGGCTTGCGCCACAGCCTCAAAATAAACTTCTGTTTTGCCAGCCCCGGTCACACCATCAAGCAACGTCGTCGAATAGCTGCGAGTTTGAACAGCCCCACGCAAAATTTGCACAACCTGGTTCTGATCATCTGAAAAATGTGGAGTGATAAACTCAGGCTTTGGTTGAGCACTTGCACTTGCCGGAATCTCAACCAAAATCAGCGTACCCGCTTTCACCAAACCATCAATAACCCCTGTGCCAACAGCTGCCGCATCAGCTAACTCTTTTTTTAGCCAAATTTTATCATCTTTGAGAACTTGTAAAACCTTATCTCGCCCTTGCGTGCGTCTATCCGGTGCCTGATAAGTCCAACGCACGCCATACCTCGGCTTTGCAGGCTCAAACGCTTGAGGCGTACTCATCACCATCTTTAACACCATACCAATTGGCATCAGATTATAACGCGCAACCCAGCTCACAAATTTTCGGGAAACTTCCGGGAGAGGCGGCACATCAAGTTTTGCTAAAACAGCCTTCAATTTGGATTTGTCAAAAGGCTTTGCTTTAGAAGGATGCCCCGTCTCATGATCCCAAATCACACCGATTTCTTTGCGTTGCCCCAAAGGCACCAGCACAAAATCCCCGGCAGATAATGACATTCCTTCCGGCACACTGTAAGCATAGGACTTGTCCAAAGCCAAAGGCAGTTGCACATCAACCAAGGTGATTGGTTCAGAGGCAAACAAATCGTCTGTGATAGGCATTGAATATAAGAACTCTTTATGTCAAATAACGAGGTATTTAAACCTCTGAAAAGCATAAATATGATAAGTTTACAAAAGGCAAGACCATGATGAATACACTAAAGCCTCTCCACCGTCATTCCAGCGAAAGCTGGAATCTCTCTGATTATCAATATGTTGCACGTTCCAGAGATCCCGGCTCGCGTGCATTATATGCACTTGGCCGGGATGACGACGTGGTGTGTTTTTTGCATATTTTCTCATGATATCTGTTTTGTAAAGCTTTCTATACTAGGCACATAACTCAAGGATATAGCGAAATGAAATTTTTTATTGATACCGCAGAGATTAACGAGATTCGCGAATTAAGTGAAACCGGTCTGTTAGATGGTGTAACCACTAATCCCTCATTGATTGCCAAATCCGGGCGCAATATGGCAGAAGTCATCAGCGAAATTTGCTCCGTGGTTTCAGGCCCAGTAAGCGCAGAAGTTACATCAACCGAAGCAGATGGCATGTTCGAAGAAGGCTTAAAACTAAGCGATATTGCAGAAAATGTCACAGTGAAAGTTCCTCTCACCTGGGACGGCCTAAAAGCCTGTTATAAATTGAGAGAGCGGGATATCAAAGTCAATGTCACGCTATGCTTTAATGCCAACCAAGCTTTGCTCGCTGCAAAAGCAGGGGCCACTTTTATTTCCCCATTCATCGGCAGACTTGATGATATTGGCCTAGACGGAATGGAACTCATCGAAGAAATCCGGGAGATTTATGATAATTACCCAGATACTATTGATACCGAAATTCTCGCAGCTTCCATCCGCACGCCTAACCATGTGAAATTAAGTGCTTTAGCCGGTGCCGATGTTGTCACAGTTCCCGCAAAAGTTTTAAAAGACCTTGTTAAACATCCCTTAACAGACAAAGGCCTAGCGGCATTTTTAAGTGATTGGCAAAAAACCGGTCAGTCAATACTGTAAAATTTCGTTTTTTCGTAAAACTCAGCGCACAAAACAAAAAAGCCCTCCACCATAGCGGTGAAGGGCTTTTCCAAAATTTTTGAACAATCACTTATGCATTATCAACAAGCATAGCAATAATATCTTCTTCGTAGTTATCCATAATACGCTCTTCAAGATCTGGGAACAGCTGATCAGCAACAACACCTGATCCACCCAAAGCCAGTGCAAGCACTTTTTGATCATATGTGCCTATAACGCGGCCATTTCTTGCATATCGTGCAGTTGTCACAAAATGCAATTCAGGAAAGCCACCAAGCATAATACGTCGTGCAGGATCTGGAACAAAGAACTCTTTAATCTTGATGTCGAGAACCACCCCCTTACGACCAGAAAAATGCGACACGACATCTCTTCTCAAGCTTGCCTTAACAAGACGTGTGAGTTTCTTTTTAATCCAGTGCATCGCCTTTGGACCTTTTGAGATTCTGATATAAGCATCGGACAGATCTTCACCAGGCTCTTTTAATTCAGCTACATCGCTCGAACCATGATACTTGTTCATATATTCTCTTTCAGCAGCCCACCAATTGATATCTGCGTCTTCAGCATAACGAACCTTAATTTTCGAAATCCGAATGTTGCTCTCAGCAGAAACAGCTGGTGATGAAAACTGAATATTTGATATCGCCATAAAACCACTAAACAACACAATGGCTAAACTCATACGCTGAATTTTAGTAAACATTTTTGTCATGAAATCCCCCAATTTGATTTGGATACAAATTTATATTTGTATTTATGCATGTTAAAATGATTTGCTCTTACACCACAATAAATATTTGGTTACTCACAATTTTATCGAACATATTAATAATTTGATAATATTTACAGTTCGTTAACAACGCTATTTTTAGAAGCCATATCAATTCCCCTCAAATCAGGTTGTGATGACTTGCCGCATCACCTCAGCTGTATTTCTAGCTTCAGCATTTTTTTCATGATGCGCCTGCTGTTCATCAAACAACTTCGTCACCGAATGCAAAAATTCACCTTGTAAATCTATGGTATCCCGAACACCAATACAGTCAAAATTATTATCCAGCCAGGTTTGCATGGTCTCTCGTCCAGTATCCCGCAACATCAGTAAAAAATCCCAATCAGAATCAAATTTACTGGCCACAGAAAACTCTGCCATCGCTTTATCAGCCCTTATAGAATGCACCAAAACATCTTTGAAATCCTCACGATATTTTTTATCAATCATATCTTTTTCGAGCAGCTTTTTCACAAAAGCAATTGCGCGGAGTTCTTTAATCAATGAAGAATTAAAACTAATTTCATTGACCCTGTTCATAATATCAGGGCCTGTTGTTGGCGTATCTTCCCGCTCAATCGGGTTAATATGGACAATCATAATATCCCGGCTCTCGGTGTTGTAAAACAACGGAAACAATGCAGGGTTGCCCATATACCCACCATCCCAATAATCTTCACCATCAATCTCCACAGCCTTAAATAAAAAGGGCAAACACGCCGATGCCATAGCCACATCCAAAGTCACGTTTTCATTTTCAAAAACGCGGACTTTGCCACTACGCACATGGGTTGCACTGATAAACATTTTGGTACATTTGCACGCACGAAGCTCATCAAAATCAACGGTTTCTTCCAGCACATCACGCAAAGGATTGATATCCAGCGGATTAAGTTGATAAGGTGAAAATGCACGTGTGAGAGAATCGAACATAAAAAATGCAATTGAATGGTCCATGTTCCAAGAAATCATCTTTTCCCATGGCATCCGTTTGACAGGGTTATAACGCTGTCCAGCTTGGTGAATATTCCACCAAAAATCATGCAGCTTCTCTCTGGCAAGATCTGCCCCGCCTTTCATCATTCCATAAGCGTAAACACAGGCATTCATGGTACCAGCACTGGTAGCACATAGCCCTTCAATATCCAGCCGCCCATCTTCTATAATTTTATCCAGCACACCCCAGGCAAATGCGCCATGGGCCCCTCCGCCTTGCAAGGCAAGGTTGATTGTTCTTTTATCTCGAGAAGAGACTGTGTTGGGTTTATTTATCTGAGCTGTTTTAGACGCTGTACCATTCAGGTTTGAGGTTTCTGAATTGTCTGTTTCTTGTGACATCTCTTCATGTCTCCAAATCATTATTTAAGGGATATACGAAAAAAGAGGACCGCTTATGAAGACGTCCAGCCGCCATCAACCGAAATATGCGTACCGGTTATATTTTCCGCGTAATCTGAGCATAAAAATAGGGCTGTTCCCGCCAATTGCTCAACAGTGACAAACTTTTTAGTCCATTGTGCGGCAAGCAAAACATCGCGTTTCACTTCCTCCTCAGTAATACCGCGTGCTTGCGCTGTATCCGGAATTTGCTTTTCAACAAGCGGCGTCAACACATAGCCCGGGCAAATCGCATTACAGGTAATGTTATCTTGCGCCACTTCCAAAGCCACTGTTTTGGTAAAACCAATTACGCCGTGCTTTGCTGTCACATAAGCAGACTTAAACGGTGAAGCCACCAAACCATGGGCAGAGGCAACATTGATAACCCGTCCCCAACCTTGTTTTTTCATATGTGGAATTGCTGCCCGCACCGTATGAAAACTTGATGTCATGTTAATCGCAACAATCGCATCCCACTTTTCTATTGGAAACTCTTCAACACATTGCACATGCTGAATACCGGCATTATTGACAACAATATCGATGGCACCAAACTCTTTCACAGTGCCCTCAACCAAGGCTGCGATTTCCTCCGGCTTTGTCATATCAGCGCCATTGTAAAGAGCTTTAACGCCCATCGCCTCGAGGCCAGCGCGCTCTCTTTCAATATCATCTTGATTCCCAAAACCATTAATGACCAGGTTAATCCCCTCTTTTGCGAACCCTTGAGCGACCCCAAGCCCAATACCAGATGTTGAACCTGTGATAATTGCTGTTTTGCCTTTTAGTGACATTTTTGTGCCTCTCTTTCTTAAATTCCTTATGCTGCGGTGCAGTATACACATAAAGAAAGCAGAAGAACAGTCCCGGCTTACAACACAATGATTTAGGCTCAGGACCTATAAATAGTCAGATTAGACAGCCAAACTTACCTATTCATAAAGTTATAAAGTTCACTCAAAAAGATCAATCTTTGAACAATTACACGACATTATTTAGTCTTTTTTAGATTTTACATAATATGATTATAAAGTGTGAAAGTTTTCTTGGTGGGAAGCTTGCGAAATTTATACAAGCACGTTTTGTGCATGATTTTTTTAAAAGCAGGATACCATCACATGCAAAACATTGATAACCACGGCGGTCTTCTCGCCAATCGTGGAAAGCGCAATTTCCCTCAGCACAACACAGCTAACCCGTCAATCCAGAGGCCGGAGTTTTATGCTGTGCTATTTTTGAGTAACATTTTTTAATTTTATCAATAAAAACAATTAGATATTTCAATTAAATCACTAGCAAATGTTGGTGAGACGAGTGTAAATACGGAGAGTAAGATATGTCGAATGGAACATTTTCTACAGGGTCAAATAATAATGATGATATTACCGGCAACGATGATGCGAATGTTATGGATGGCGGATACGGCGATGACCGTCTTATAGGTGGAGCTGGTGATGATCAACTTGATGGCGGGCGCGGCTCTGACATTTTGCATGGTGGAGCCGGTGATGATTTCCTAATTTCAAGGGGTGATGCTGGCGAGCAAGAGATTGGCCAGAATGACACCGCCAAACTTTACGAAGATCAGGCATTTATAGCCGATGATGTCATGGTGGGTGGTGCTGGAGCAGATACATTTGCATTCATGCCGGGCATCAATGCAAAAGAAGAATTTCTTCGCAAGCATGCCAATGGGGATGGTGATATCAATTGGATGGGCGTTGCTGGAGAAAACAATAATGAACATGACCACTGGGTAGACACCATTGGAACGGACGTCATTGCAGATTTTAATAAAGCTGAAGGTGATCAAATTGCATTTTATGGTCATACCGCAGCTGATGTGAGAGTCACTTACGAAGATGTTGATGGCGATGGGGACCAAGAATCAATTGTTAAAGTCTATTCGGACCAGGGCAATAACGGTGGCGCACATGATGACGATCATCTCGGAACCATTATAGTTCACGGAGATCGTGTGGAACAAGGTGATGTTCAAACAAATGCTGGGGTTCATTATGGTGTTATACAAAATCTCGCTGACATAGACGAGGCGCTTAATCCTTCAGGAACACGTGATGACAACCCAGATGATAACACTTCAGCAAACCCAAATTTTGACGGTAATGTCGACAACTTACTTGCTGATTTGAGTGATATGATTTCACAGGCTGATGCAGGAAATAGCCAGGGCATATCAAACAGCAACGATGCTGGCTCACCTGTCGCAGCTTTTTCACTTGCTAGTTTTGTCGATGGCGTTTCTGAGAATTCAAGTGGTAACACGGATGCTGGTTTCTATGAATTTGGCAGGGCGAACAACAGTGATGCGGTATTACAAACGGGTAACATTGAAACAACTGCTGGTCCAAATGGTGGAACTGCAACTGTTTTTAATGGCAACAGCCAGTTTGCTTTTATTCCAAGTGATGACGCTTACAATGCAAATGAAGGAACAATAGCCGTTTCATTCAGAGCCGATAACCTTGAGGCGGGTAAAACACAAACTATCGCAGCACAAGATGAAAAAGGCACTGGGGATGGAGGCCATTGGAGTATTAGGGTTGCCGATAATGGTCAGTTACTGGTCCGCGTGGCGCCTGGTGATGGAGGTGCAAATAAGACCTATCAGACAAATGCAAATGTTATCACTGAAGGTCAATGGCAAGATGTTGCCGTAAATTACAGCCCAAATGGTGTGGAAGTTTATGTGAATGGCGAAAAACTTCCAGATAGCGCTTTCTCACAAGTAGAGGGAGCAGCCGTACCTTTGAGTGAGTATGGAGGTTTTCATACTTTAAACAATGACCAAGGTATTATAATTGGTGCAGATACAAGAATATCCGATGCCTCAAATAGTACAGGTGAGCTCTCGCTTAACGATGACACAAGCCATCACTTTGAGGGTGCTATTGCAGATTTTGGTATCTGGTCTGACTACTCCTTAAGCGATGCTGAAATTAATCAGCTTGCAAATAACGGTTTAGACGAAATACTGACAGGTGAGATCGTTAGCGAAATGCCTTCAGATGGAGAAAACCCCAGCAACACAGAACCAGATGATGATGACAATACCACTCCTACACCTTCTACTGATGAAACCCCCGGTTCATCAGAAGGTGGCTATACTGTTGATTTTAACGATGCTGCCTCTTGGGAAAACCTTGGCTCAACGAACTTGATGGCTGGAAATGGCTATGCCTACGCTCAAGGGCTTGGCAGCAGTGGCATCACAACATTTGATACCGTGCTCCTTAATGGTAGCAGTGCAGAAGCAGTTATCAAAATTCGCGCAGAAATGGACGGCAATACATTTGATGGAATTAATGCATCAGATAGTTTGAGAGACCATGTAAAAGTGCTGGCCTATCTTGATGATAGCGATGAACCAACTTTAATAGATGAGTTTTACTTTGTCGCAGCAGAGCAAGCTTTCGTAAGTCAAACATCAGGTCAAGAATTCGGGGATGATTTTGCTGAACTAGAATATAGCTTCGAAGGCTACGATTCTGTGCAACTGGTTTTGGATGTTCGTGCAACAGGCCTTAGCGACGAGCGAATTGAAATTGACGAGGTTGTAATTGTTGATTCAAGCGATGTTTCTGTATCCGATGATATTGCGCCTGAAGATGATGATATAGTAGATTATACTATGAATGATATTGCGCAGGATGATGAAGGAAGTGCATATTCATCAGAGGGCCAATCAACATCAACCTATGCCGATAATACAATGGACCATAGCTGCATGATGTATGATGATGCTATGGCATAATGTTTAGTAGCTACAATAAGATCTGACAGTTACCCGTTTATCAGGAGATGCCTGTCAGGTCAGATTTGATTTAAATATTTCTCCTTTGCGCGTTTTGTTCCATCGATAAAAGTTTGCAATGGCGTTCTACCATTACAGTGTTTTCCTTGGAGCTATACGCAAAAGTTGGTGATGGCGTGATTTAAAGGTGGCTTATCATGGGTGTGATTCCAAAACATCCATATATCCAGAAAAGGAGCGATTTTAAAATCCCTTAAGCGTGATCCAAAACAAGTCGATCAACAGATTGAACACATGCTGGACCGCATTATTGAATCTGAAAACAGCACAGCCATTACTGCATATGAGCGCCGCATTGCAAAACTGGAGAAAGATAAGATCGTATTGGCTGAAAAACTGGAAAATGGCACTGGTCAGCTGCGGGCTTTCTCTGAAATGTTCGAACTCGCTTTTACATTTCTCTCAAACCCATGGAAAATATGGACTTCTGAGCGATTGGAAGACAAAAGAACGGTCCTGAAACTCACTTTTGCAAACAAATTGGCATATCACCGAAATGAAGGGTTTCGAACCCCAAAAACCGCTATACCTTTCAGTATGTTAGGGGATATTTCTATGGGGCAGTTGTTGCTGGCGGAGAGAGA
>JBCCCO010000044.1:0-21540 GCA_039033475.1 Pseudomonadota bacterium
CTCCGCACACCCTAAATTTCTCAGGGCGTTCAAAAACAGCAAATGGAATTGCAAGAGTTGCTCCTGTCGTTTTAGACCGATTGAGTGTAGGTGATATTACAGTAAAAAACGTGCAAGCTTTGGTCTCTGAACCTGGTAAGTTATCTATTAACCTTCTTGGCATGAGTTTTATGAAGCGTCTCAACCGCGTTCAAATGGAAGATGGAAAACTTTTGCTTGTGCAATAAAATGATTACTTCCTGGATATTAATTTTACGCCATAAAAATTTATTCTAATATGTGGATTGCCTTGATTATTTCTATTTTCTAGATCAATTTGTATTTCAATAAATAAACTATATATTTAAGGCAATTATACCCATTAAATAATTCTATTTCAGGGTTGGCTGATTTTAAAAATATGAACGCACAAATCTCTGTCTTACCATTTAAGGATCAAATATGTTTCCCAAGCCACATACGAATTTACAAGCCAATACAGTAGATTTTGAGCGCCTCCCTTTTGTTAAGCCAACGGGCTTTCGGGAATATGATGCAAGGTGGCGGTTTCCTGATGAAATTAACCTTATGGGCTTACAAGCAATTGGCTTAGGGTTGGGAACACTTTTTGGCGAAAAGAGCGTGCCAAAACGCATTGTTGTTGGTCATGATTATCGCTCTTATTCCTTATCTGTTAAAAACGCTGTGATAAATGGCTTACTTGCTTCTGGCATGGAGGTCCATGATATCGGACTGGCACTATCGCCTATGGCCTATTTTGCCCAATTTGAATTGGATGTCGAAGGCGTGGCCATGATCACCGCAAGTCATAATGATAACGGCTGGACAGGTATCAAAATGGGGCTTTCACGTCCTCTCACATTTGGCCCGGATGAGATGGCGGCTTTAAAGAAAATCGTGTTAAACGGCACATTTGATTTATCTGGAGGTGGCTCTTACAGATTTATACCAGATTTATCTGAACGCTATATATCATATTTGACCGACCGACCCAAACTGAGCCGCAAACTTAAAGTTGTTGCCGCGTGTGGTAATGGTACCGCTGGCGCATATGCCCCCCAAGTTTTACAAGCAGCTGGCTGCGAAGTCATATCACTGAATACTGACTTAGACTATACCTTCCCAAATCATAATCCAAATCCAGAAGACTTAAAAATGCTCAATGCTCTTTGCGCTAAAGTTAAGGAAGTTGGTGCTGACGTTGGCTTAGCCTTTGATGGAGATGGTGATAGATGTGGCGTGGTTCATAATGAAGGCGAGGCAATATTCGCAGATAAGGTCGGTGTTATGCTAGCCCGCGATATTTCTGCTCAAAATGCAAATGCCAAATTTGTTGTTGATGTCAAATCTACCGGATTGTTTTTGACCGATCCAGTATTAAACGCAAATGGTGCCACAACAACCTTCTGGAAAACAGGACACTCCTATATCAAACGCTATAGTCATGAAACAGGCGCCCTTGTGGGTTTTGAAAAATCAGGACATTTCTTTTTTAATCCTCCCTTAGGTAAAGGCTATGATGATGGTTTGGTTGCTGCCCTTGCTGTTTGTGATATGCTAGATCGCAATCCTGAAAAATCCATGCTAGATTTACTCAATGCTTTACCAAAAACTTGGCAATCTCCAACTATGTCACCACACTGTGATGATGAGAAAAAGTATGGTGTGATTGATCGGGTTGTTGCTCATTTTACAGCAATTGCAAAAAGCCCTGGAACACTAGCAGGTCAAGAAATCCGTGAGCTGATCACTGTCAATGGTATCCGCATTGTTTTGCAAGACGGAACTTGGGGGCTTGTTCGAGCTTCCTCAAACAAACCAGAGCTTGTGGTTGTCGTTGAAAGCCCAACCTCAGAAGAAAATATGCGCTCCATTTTTAAGGAGATCGATGATCACTTAGCCACTTATCCTGAAGTCGGTGAATACAATCAAAAGATTTAGGAATATACATAAATTCTGAAGTATTTCACTTTATAAACACAGCAGAATAGAGAAAATACTGATAAAAATTGAAAAAAATGCCTTGAGGCTAAATAATTGCAGTTAATACCAGTTTTGCAGAGGGTTCTATAGTCGATAGCTTCAACGTAAGAGTTAATAAAGCCAATAAAATATTCAGGGCCATTAAATTCTAGATATGAGAGATACAGAGTATCCATGTTATCCAAACCATAAGCGATTAATGTTGCCTCCCTTGGATGAATACAAAATATCGAACTCATAAACAGCGCACAGGCCACATAGTACAGCCCAATTAATTAATTCAATCTACTGTGAATTGGATCGCGATGAGCGCACTTGCCGCATAAAAAATGCAGGGGTGTGATTGGCAAATCCGATTGTTTCAATTCCCTCATCGGCTTTATAGTTACGCGCCTTGTGTTTATTCTTAGCGGAATGCTCTTTGTGGTCACGATTCTCAGGTTTTCCAGTGGTAGCATTCATAGTTGAAGTCGGAGTATTTTTCTGTTTTCGAGAAGTGCCATTCCGGCTTGCAACTTTCGCAAATTCATCTTCTGCGTCAAGATTAAGCCATTCTAATTGATCATCATTTAATTTTTCTATTGCTTTTAGACTTTTGTAATCGCTTGGTGTGACCAAGGTCGCTGCAAAGCCTTTTCGCCCTGCACGCCCGGTGCGGCCAATGCGATGCACATAGTCTTCGGCTTGATTTGGGATATCGTAATTAAAAACGTGGCTTACTTCCGGTATGTCCAACCCTCGCGCAGCAACATCACTTGCTGCTAAAAATGTGATTTCACCATTCTTAAAGGCTTTCAAAGTTGCCGTTCGAGACGTCTGATCCATATCACCATGCAGTGACCCAACGCTGTAGCCATGCTTTTTAAGAGAGCTATGAACAATGGTAACATCCCGTTTGCGGTTACAAAAAATAATGGCATTTTGTATATTTTCTTGCGTCGAAATTATTTTACGTAAAACGATACGCTTAAGTTTCGCATCATTAGGTGATTTTTGAAACTTTTGTACGATTGTTTTTGCAGTCGTCGATTGTGGAGCGATTTCAATTTTATGGGGATTGTGGAGAAATTTATCAACAAGCTTTTGAATTTCCGTCGGCATTGTCGCTGAGAAAAATAACGTCTGTTTGGTGAAGGGCAGCATTTTACAAATTTTCTCGATATCTGGAATAAACCCCATATCCAGCATACGATCTGCTTCATCAATGACTAGAATTTCTATGCTTGTCATTAGTAATTTGCCACGCTCAAAATGATCAAGCAGACGTCCAGGTGTCGCAATGACCACATCTGCACCGCGATCAACTTTTCGATCCTGGTCACCGAAGGAAACACCGCCGATCAAAAGGGCAACAGTAAGTTTATGATTTGAGCCAAAGACCTCAAAAGACTCCGCAACTTGTGCAGCCAATTCACGCGTTGGAGCGAGTATGAGAGAACGGGGCATTCGTGCTCGGGCTCGCCCTTTCTCCAAGCGATTTAGCATGGGCAAAACATAAGAAGCGGTCTTCCCTGTTCCTGTTTGAGCAATACCCAGAATATCATTGCCTTGTAAGGCGGGTGGTATGGCTTGAGCTTGAATAGGAGTCGGCACTTCAAATCCAGCCATCTCAACAGCGGAAAGAACTTTAGGACTTAAATTAAGGTTACGGAAATTCATCTTATGTTACGGATAATGAGGTCAATACCAATTATTATTAAGGCTATTATGTCGTTATTAACCGAGACCAAATATGCAAACAATATATTCATCTCTAGTTATCATGACAAATTGTCAAAAACTATAGCCATCTTTAAATACTTAAATATCACAATTAAGTAATCGAAATGTTTTGTAAATTCTTATATTATGAATATGGCATTATGCAAATTATAATATCAAGAATTGATATTATAATGGCGCCTTTATGCAACAATTTATTGAAAATATTCTAAGTTCTCTGATATTTGTGATAAAATAATTTGAATAGCAACGTCTTGCACCTTCCATATCCATCTCCGTCAAAATCAAATTTTGGCTCAGGACCTACATTAAAATAATTTTGCCCGCTATCAGAATTACAATGATAAAGCCTGCCTCAGAAACTTAACAGCAGCTATCAAAACCTTTAGCGTAACGTCTTTTATATTCTCGTTTTTCTTGAAAAATGATATAATTTGTTTTGTTAACCCAGTTATGGATAAAGAAATTGCATTTAAGATATCAAAACACTCTATCGTCATTCCCGCAAAAGCAGGAATTTCAAGAGAAATTGGCGGTTTTGCCTTGAAAAATGAGCTATCTGAACTAGAGAGATCTGCCTCTTAGCACGCAAAGGCACAGAAAATTTTATAGAGGCCGTATGAACGCCAAAATTAATCATATGATTGATTTTGCAGACAGTTATTTTATTGAGGTCTTATTTAGAACTGATGTTGAAACGGTTAGAAGACAAAAGAGCAAAAGGTATATCTTTATTTCGTGAACGTCTGTCTTTGCGAGCTTTTCTTATTATTCCCTTTGCCATTTTAATGGCCATAATGATTGTCATGGTAACTTTATTGTCCTTTTTAAAGGGGCAGGACACCATAGATATTATCAAGACCCAAATTAGAGAGCGTACTTTTGTTGAAATTAAAAACAGGCTAATTTCCTACATGGGTCGTGCTCATGAGCTAAACAAAGCCATGCATGATTACATCTCGAAAAAACGTCTTAATATTAATGACCCACTCGCGTTACAAGATTTTTTTTGGAATCAGCTTAGTGTCTATCCAAACATTAATTCTGTTTATTTCGGATATAAAGATGGGGGTATAGTTTTAGTTGCTCGAAATAGTGATGGAAGTTTTGTTGCACGAGAGTCGGAAAATATAACACCTGTACAAACTGGAGCAAATACATCACTGGTATATGCTTTAAATAAGAAAGGGAACCGTGTTGAAATACTGAAACGAACAGCGTATTTTGATGTACGCCCAAAGCCATGGTTTAAGGACGCTATCAAGAAAAAAGGACCCATCTGGACCAAAGTTCATACCTTTTTCCTTGACCGCTCTTTGGGTATCACCGCTGCGTTACCGCTGTATGATCAAGATAATAAACTGCGCGGCGTTATTGCCACAGACATTCTTCTTTCCACATTCCACAAGGTTCTTAAAAACTTAAAATTTGCAGATCATGGTCAAATTTTCATTATAGAAAAGGACGGTGCCTTAGTTGCCTCAAGCGAAGACAATAGGCCATTTTTTCAAATTGACACAAAACTCTATCGGATGAATGCAAAAGGAAGCACCTCTGAGATTATTCGCCAAGTTTACCAATATTCCAAACAAAATCCGACAAAACAAAAGTTTGATATTAATGTTAATGGCACATCTCACTTAGTTGAACTGTTTGAATTTAAAAATGACTTAGGCATTGATTGGCAAATCGGGATTACGGTTTCCGAAAATGAAATTCTTGGCCCACTTCGCGGCACCCTAAACTTAATTATGTATTTTGGTGTTGGTGCTCTAATTTTCAGTATTGTTTTATGCTATGTCTTGGGGCAAAGGCTCTCCGCTCCATTGCGTAATCTTAAAGCTGTCGCCACTAGCCTTGCGCATCACAATACTTTTGTTCGCGCAAAACCTTCAGGTATTATCGAAATCAATACCCTCGCTTCAACTTTTAATTTCATGGCCAATCAAATGCAGAAATCTGTCTCTGCTCTGCAAAAAAAGAACAAAGAATTAGGGAGCCAAATTGAGGAAAAACAAAAAGCGCAACGCAGAATTCGCTCTTTAAAAGAAGAGATTGATATTAAGCAACGTACAAAACTAGCCGGCGAATTGCATGATGGTATTGGGCAATCGCTCCAAGCAATCAATTTAGGTTTGCGGATGCTTAATGACACTCAGAAAAAAAGAACGCCTAATAAAAATACAATCCCCGACCTCATTCGTGAGGTGGATGTTGCATTGGTTCAACTTCGCACAATCATTGAACAACAGCGCCCTATGTTTCTTGATCAAGTTGGTATTATTAAAGCGATTGAAAGTTATGGCAAAAAAATTGGCAAACGGAGTGATTTTAGATTTACCCTAAAAACATCGGTTCATAATTTAAAACTTGCTACTTATGTGAAGGAACCCGTCTTTCTTATTTTTCAGGAAGCCTTAAACAACATTACTAAATATGCCAATGCAAAACATGTGCGAGTAAACATCCATGTCACTCAAAATAATATTCTCAAAATGAAAATTTCTGATGATGGTGTAGGTTTCAATCCAAATGACTTGCGATCTGATCGCCCAGGAGGCTTAGGCTTAAGCCTTATGGCAGAACGTGCAGCGAGTGTTGATGGAAAACTTAATCTTCAATCAAAACCAGATACTGGAACTACCATTTTTGTTGAAGTTCCCCTAGAGGTTTCAATGCATGTCTAAAATTTTACTTGCAGATGACCATGAAATTTTTCTTCAGGGATTGAAAGGCCTCCTTCTAGAAGAACCTGACTTCAATGTTGTTGATACATGCCCTGATGGTGCTCAAGCATGGCAAAGTATTCAAGAATATCAACCCAATATCGCGGTTCTTGATTTTCGCATGCCTGGTCTGAATGGCATCCAAGTGACGCGCCTAATCAAACAAAACAACCTTCCAACTAAAATCATTTTGCTAACTATGCATGATGATGCGTTTCTCATTTCAGAGGCCGCTCAAGCTGGCGTTTCTGGATATCTTGTTAAGGAAACAGCTTTTGAAAATCTGGTAAAAACCATTAAGGATGTTATTTCAGGAAAGGACTATAGCTTAGATGAGATTATGCAGCAGCAGGACCTTTCTCCAGAAAAAGCGCGTGTTGCACAACTCTCAAAACAAGAACGCTTCGTGCTACAACAAATTGCGCAAGGGCATACGAATAAAGAAATTGCAAGAGAATTACAGATTAGCCCGAAAACAGTAGAAACGTACCGCTCTCGTGTTATGGAAAAAATTGACTTACATTCGATAGCCGAACTGACGCGGTATGCTATTCGAGTCGGCCTTGTTGACTAGACCGAGCTCCTTTTGATATTCAAGACATTAGCCTTAAGCAAACTCAGACTTCACAATTTGGCTGGCTTTGGAAAAATCCATTTGCCCCATGTAACGCTCTTTCAACGTTCCCATTATGCGCCCCATATCGCGTAAACCTTGTGCATTTATCTCAGAGATCACCTGCTTTACTGCGGCTTTAATTTCATTGTCTGTCAATTGCTTGGGTAAGAACAAGGTGATGACATCGATTTCTTCTTGCTCTTGCTGGGCCAACTCTAAACGCCCGGCTTCTTCATAAGTTTGAATAGATTCTCGTCGCTGTTTTATCATTTTTGCAAGGATTTCAAGAATCTCAGCATCAGAAACGCCTTCCCGGTCTGACGTGCGTACTGCAATATCACGATCCTTTATCGCAGCATTTATAAGACGTAATGTTGAAACTTTTCTTTTTTCTTGTGCTTTCAGAGCCGTTTTTAGCATGTTATTGATTTGATCTCGTATCATTTGCACCTTATGAATTTATTTAAAGACTGTGTTGAGGGCTTGTAAAGAGTATGCCTGATTTGTATACAAGATGTAATGTTTGCATTGCAAAAAAATAAAAATCACAAATTTCATAATATGAAGTATACCGTAATAAGTATAAATTTATAAAAAAACACGTATGACATCCACAACAATACTGAATACAACAAAGAACAATCAAGGTTGGGTCGATAGCCCGCCAACCGCTGTTCTTGTTCTTGCCAATAAAAAAATCATAAAAGGCAAGGGATTTGGAAGTACAGGCATATCAGCTGGCGAGATATGCTTTAATACCGCAATGTCTGGTTATCAGGAAATTATGACAGACCCATCTTACAGTGGGCAAATCGTTACGTTTACTTTCCCCCATATTGGCAATGTTGGTGTTAACACGGAAGATATTGAAAGCACTAATTTGCCCACAAATACAGGTGTGAAGGGATGCATTTTACGTGGTGATATCACTTCACCTTCAAATTACCGAGCAAATGGCGCGTTGAATGCCTGGCTGGAGCGCAACAATATCATCGGTATTTGTGATGTTGATACACGCGCTCTTACTGCCTACATCCGGAAAAAAGGTATGATAAATGCCGTTATTGCACACAATCCAGCTGGTGAATTTGACTTAGAATACTTGAAAGAAACTGCAGCAAATCACCCCAGTCTTGAGGGTATGGATCTAGCAAAAGACGTTTCATGTACTCAGGCCTATGAGTGGAATCAAGGTAAATGGTCTTGGCCTAATGGCTTTGACAAAAACACAAGTACCGAGCTACATATCGTTGCCATTGATTATGGCTTAAAACACAACATCTTACGGTGTTTAGCCACAAGCGGCTGTCGAATTACCGTAGTGCCTGCAACTGCATCAATAGATGATATCGTGAGCAAGCAACCTGATGGCATATTTCTCTCAAATGGTCCGGGCGACCCGGCTGCAACAGGTGAATATACAGTTCCAGTGATTAAAAACTTGATTACCCTTGGCTATCCGATATTTGGAATTTGTCTCGGTCATCAAATGCTAGCACTTGCTTTGGGAGCAAAAACAAAAAAAATGCATCAAGGTCACCATGGCGCAAATCATCCTGTAAAAGATTTCACTACCTCAAAAGTAGAAATAACATCTATGAATCATGGGTTTACAGTTGACCGTGATAGTTTGCCTGAAAATGTAGAAGAAACACATATTTCACTGTTTGATAATTCCAACTGTGGCATCCGATTAAAAGATAAGCCCGTATTTTCCGTACAGCATCATCCTGAAGCATCACCTGGGCCACAAGACAGCCATTACTTGTTTAACCGTTTTGTGGACATGATGAAGGAATATAAAGTGGGTTAATAGTTATTTGAGATAAAAGCCAGAAGCCCACTTTTTGATCATCAAGACAAAAACGAGATTTCGCAATGAGACTTACGCGTTTTATTACTAAAAAATGTGTTCTATGTTTTTGTCTGTTGTTCTATTTTGCAATAACCACGCATATTGCCAAGGCCGAATCCTCTCCACCATGGCAAAAGTGGAAAAGCACACAAAATATCTCACATCCCCTTGTTGGACAAATTTATGCTACAGCAGAAGAAAAATTTATTTCTGCTAATGAACTGATCAGCCGCCTCGCATACCAAGACTATACACTGCTTGGAGAAACTCATGACAATTCAGACCATCATATTTTACAAGCATGGGTGATCGAAAACATCGTAGTGTATGATCGCAAACCTGTTCTCGTTTTTGAAATGATTGATGAAAACCAGGATGAAATCTTAAAGACCTATTTGCAAGGAGTTAAAAAACGTATCCAAAAGAGGCCTGCGCAAAATTTTGGACCAGCAGTTAAATGGACAGAGCGTGGATGGCCTGAATGGAGGATTTATCAGCCAATTGCCAGAATTGCTTTCCGATATAAACTTCCAATAACACACGGCAGTCCAACACGTGAGAATGTAAAATCTGTTCTCAAAAAAGGATTATCGCATTTAACAGATGCAACGAAAGAAAAGTTGAAGCTTAAGGCCCGTCTTGTTGCTCCATTACCAAAATCTGTGAAAGACGAGCTGAGTAAAGCACATTGTCACTTGTTACCAAACTCTGCACTTGCCCCAATGGCAACAGCTCAAAGATATAAAGATTCATCGCTGGCAGAGCGCCTTGTCACAGCTGGAGAAAAAAAAGGATCTATTCTTATTTCAGGCAGTGGACATATCCGTAGAGATCGTGGTGTTCCATTTTATATTAAAAAACATAAAAAAAATGCGCGCATTGGCTCGTTAGAAATTGCCGAAGTTGATGGCAAAAAAATGCACATAAAAGACTATATTGTCCGCGATCGGCGAGGAAACCCTGTTGTTGATTTCATTTGGCTTACCCCACGCCACGAAAGACCAGACCCGTGCGAGCATTTAAAAAAGCACCTGAATAAAAAGTAGCTTATTTGTCTACATAATCATACATGGCAAGGTGCTTTCCCCGTTTTACGCAACCATCTTGCACGGTTTTTATGATAAGCTTGGCCGCGAATGAGCTTCATTGGTGCAGCGTTTATACCAGCTTGACGCGAAATCTTCTTAACGTAACAGTAGGTTTCTCCGGTATAGATATAGAGTTTGCCAGACCTTTTCCAACTTTTATACGCCGCATTTGCAGCTCTAGGGCCGCCATTATAGTAAATGAGAGCAATATCATCACGACCATACCGCTCCCTACCCTCATCAAAATAGGCGCGACCAAGTTTTTCATTCAAGCCAGGATTACGCATCAAGACATACTTTAATCGCTGTTTAGGTAAATTCGCTATGCTGTTCATGCCCAACTTCTCAGCCATATAGCGTGCCGTGGGCAAGGTTATTTGCGTCCGACCAACAGCACCGGCATGGCTAACAACATGATTCCTGCCGCTGCTTTCTTGTTGAATCAGAGCTTTAAAAATACTTGTCTGAGAAGGTTGCTCGTCTGATAATTGCGCAGTTCGTGCTGTGAGTTGATTGCTATCTAGCGCTCCAATTCCATCCCTATGCATATTGCCCGTAAATGAAGTAGATACATTGTCTGTAAGTGTTGCAGTCTGACATGCACTTAAGCCAAACATCATAAATACCAGATAGAAACGCGAAGACTTCATACGCGCCATCTCCTTTGATTTTATTTTTGTTGCTTAAAACGCGCCGACTTAATCGCACTCAACGGGAGTCAATTACACTAAAACAGTGCAGCGATCTGGCTTTCAAAATATAAAAATTGGAACAAACTCTACGCGGGACGAAACTTAGAACGTTTACAGATATTCTCAGTAGGGGCCAAATTAGGCAGATATATGGCGAATGTCAAAACTATTTTTTCTTTTATATTATAACTTTACACGATTATCTTGAATAATTATGTAAACTTTGTGGTAAGTCAAAAAAAGTTTTGCATAAATTCGCTACTTTAAATCTTGAGTTTTGGAGCCTCTTATTGCTGACATATGAATATTGTCTTGTGGTAACATGCGATCATATACATACGCCCCTAAGCCTTCGGAGAATTTCTATGACAGATCATCGATTCTTGGTGCTGCATTGCAAATTCCCTTTGCTGGATATGCATCGATAATGGATGACTGAACGGCCACGTGATTTGGAATTACAGGACTTTATTGATCCGGAAATGCCTTAATGGCAATTGGCATGACTTAGCAAAAGGAGCTACGCTCAAAAGTTTACGGGTCGGTAAAAAGTCGATTTTCATATATCCCGAACTTGTTTATAAGCGCATTATGTTTACTTTACGCGATAGACAGACTCGAGATTTATTGGATCGCTGGTCTTACCTTGGGGAGAAACGACAGAATTTGTTAGATCGGTCCTGGGCCGGTATTTTTCGTTCCCATCTTCTTGTTGCTCTTCCAGTTCATGATCTTTGCCATCACCAACTTTTGAGTATAGCTCGAAAATCGCACTCAAAAAGCTTTTGGAAGAAATATATGGGTCGAGTCTAGTGACGGTTGTTATTACTCTCATTTTTAGAAGAAGACTTTACTAAAGATTCACAGCTTTCAGAGCTCATATTTTGAATATTATAGATGAACTGTTGTGCTGAATTTTGCCAATTGTAAACCTGTGCAGCCTCGTAGCATACATCTGATTCCAATTCCAAAGCTCCAATTGCCGCTTGACTTAAGTCATCATCTAGAACACCTGTCTTACCTTCAATCACAATATCCTTAGGCCCTGTTACAGGAAAAGCTGCGATAGGAAGGCCGCTAGCTAAAGCTTCGATAATAACGATGCCAAATGTATCTGTCAGACTTGGAAACACAAAAACATCTGCTGATGCATAATGTTGTGCAAGTTCTTCTCCTGTTTTTGGACCAGTAAATTGAATATCCGGATATATCGTTCTAAGATCCGATAATTGCGGCCCACCCCCAACGACAACTTTTTGGCCTGGAAGTTTAGCTTGCAAAAATGCCTCAATATTTTTTTCAACGGCAACACGGCCAACATAAAGGAAAACGGGCTCATTGCCGAACAACCGAATAGGCCGAGGATGAAATTGCTCAGTATCCACCCCCCGTGACCAATGTAAAATATTGTTAAATCCCTTTTTTTGTAATTCTTGCTCTAATGACAGTGTTGCCACCATCATTCCACTCCCCCCATTGTGGAACTTTCTTTGAATAGCATAGCACCAAGATTCTGGTATTGGGAAACGGGCAGCAACATATTCAGGAAATCGGGTATGATAACTTGTTGTAAACGTATGCCCGGCTTTACGGCAGTAAGCACGCGTCATCAAACCAATGGGCCCCTCAGTGGCGATATGAATAAAGTGTGGTCTAAAAGCCTCCACACGCTTGGCCACTGCCCCTGTGCCAAGTAAGGCCAGTTGAATTTCAGGATATGTCGGACATGGCATCGTAAAGAACTGTGAGGGTGTTATGATCTCAACAACGCCACCCAATTTTTCAATTTCTTTGACCAGGCGACTGTAAGTCCTAACAACACCATTCACCTGAGGGTGCCATGCATCTGTAGCAATAAGTATGCGCATAGCTCTGTTGTGCCACGAATTTTTGTTTTTTGGCAAGAGCCACAGAAGTATTTACATACGAATTTCAATGGAGATTGACGGGGACTAAGAAAGTTCTTGGTATGTTAAGCGAGTGCCTCAATATCTTTGCGTTTTGCGTTATGCTTTTGATGAAGTGTATTGACCCAGCGAATAATCTCAAACTCACCTTCAAACGTCTCTCCTACGGCAGTACAACTCTCTACCCAGTCGCCAGTATTGATGTAAGTCACACCATTAATGTCCTCTATAGTCGCATGGTGAATATGGCCACAAATTATACCGTTTGCATTCTCTCGCTCAGCTTCACCAGCAAGAGCTGTTTCAAATTCCCCAATAAAACTGACAGCTGATTTGACTTTGTGCTTTAAATAGGCTGACAATGACCAATACGGCATCCCTATTATGCGGCGAATGATATTAAAATAAGTGTTGAGGCCCAGCGCAATTTCATATGCCCAGTCCCCTAGAATCGCTAACCACTTGGAATATCTCACAACCACATCGAATTCATCACCATGCATCACAACGAACCTGCGGCCATCTGCTGTCACATGAACTGCATTGCGAACAAATTCAACACCACCAAAATGCATCCCGCAATACTCTCGAAGTGCTTCGTCATGATTTCCCGGGATATAAATCATTCTGGTGCCTTTACGCACCCGGCGCAACAGCTTTTGAATTACATCATTTTGTGATTGAGGCCAATATGCTCCGCGCCTGCGAATGCACCAAAAATCGACAATATCACCTACCAAATATATTGTTTCTGCACTATGATGTTTAAAGAAATCAAGGAAAGCTTCAGCCTGACACGCCCTAGTACCCAGATGAATATCTGAGATAAAAAGCGTTCTATAGTGCTTTACACATTCGGGATCTGGTTCAGATATGGGCTGTTCCATTCGTTACATCACCATCATTGCATCTACTCTAAAAATCGTAACAATGAATCGAATAATTATCTAATCACATTCCCATATCAGGCTTATGACAATATTTATAATAATATTTCTATGTCACAATAACCTTGCAAAAACAACTCTAATTCTTTTCCTATTTCAGTGCAGGTAATGCGTCTGCAATGCCGCCTAACTTGCGCTTAAAGCTTAAGCCGATAATATCCGCAGCAGCTTCCGACTCACCAACTACGGTAATAGGCGCGATAGCAGCCTCTCTTTCTATATCTCCATCTTCAACAAACACGTGAGTATAGGCAAAATCTAATGTCGTCTTTTCATCATACTTATAGGTTGCCCCAACTGAGAGCCAAATACGATCGGCATCTGGCACTTGCAGTGCCCGCTGTGTTGCGTCTTGAACAGGAGATCTTTCAAAACCACCACCAGCACGCAGTGTGAGCTCAGAATTATAAATGTATTCTACACCACCTGATACTAACCACCCATCATCCCAGCCAAAATCTAAAACCACGGGAGTACCTACATTATTTACATTTTCAAATTCCACAACAAGCTGATCTAAACGGCTCCAATTGGAATATTCAAATGTCGACATCACACTAAACTTGGGGGTCACTGCATGTCTTAAACTAACAGTGAATAACTCCGGCGTTTCAAAGTCTATTGATGCCTGTTCGATATTAGATCCAGCTACCCTAGCACTCTCTGGGACTTCAAAAGTTCCATCTAACTTGTGAGCAATAGAGGATCGAAAACCAAAGCCGACTTTTGTTTTTTTCGTTGGTTCCCAGAGTATGCCTGCGGTAAAGCCAGCTTCAATATCATCGCCTTTGAGAGTAGCATTTGGTGCCGCTGAAAGAGTAGGAATATCTAGCGTTGCGAATTTAAGCTTTGCGTCCATATACTGAACTTGCAAACCTGCCCCAATAGTCAGATTAGGCCTAACTTTATAAGCAACAGTAGGATTAAAATTAAGAGTGAAGACTTTGGATGTTGTTCCTAGAAAGGCTCCAGCCCACTGTGGATCAGATCCCCCTAAATTGTCAGGCTTTGTGACCAGCCCAAAAGGAGAGTTAATACCAATCCCCATATATAAATTTGGATCAATATGCGTGAGTTGATAATTCGCATAAGAGGCTGCAACTAAGGCAGGATCTGAATATTCGCCAGATTCTGATGTAATATTGGGAGATGCTAACAAATCAACCGTACCTGCCAATTGCGATTCCGTAGCGGTCATTTTGTTTTCAAAGACCGCACCAAAAACATGGGATTCCATATTGGTTCCGTCAGTATTTGCAACAGCTGCTGGGTTCCAAAACATTGAACTGATATCACTTCCAACAGCGACACCCGCAAATGCAGAACCTAAAGCAGAAACAGATTGCTCACGTATAGCAAAGCCTCCGGCCTGTACATTTTGCAAACCACCACAGCACCCTATCCAAGCGCCAACTATAGATGTCACAAATTTTAATATTATTTTTTTCACATGCCTCTCCCACTAACACATGTCACAGGTCGGGTATTTTTCTGAACTTACGGAAATATCTTTTTTGATTAATAAATCTAATTCTCATGTTAGATTCATTTTAAAATTTATGGCAATGTGTAATTGGGATAATAAAACATACTCACCTGAGCGGCAGCGTATATTTCAAAAGAGATATATCAACAATCCTGCGATAGCATAGCACGCCCGTATACATAAATATATTTTATATTTCAATACACTAGGTTCTAAAAACTTTTCTAAATACCATAAGTGCATACAGAAACTTATCTGTGTTACGAAAAATGGTACGCAAATGTAATTTGTCATTTTCATGGGATTAAGTTGCAGGAATACAACTCCATACTAAAGCAATCTCTAATAAAAATACACATATAGAGACAGCCTATGGCAAAAAAGTAGATTTTATTTAATAAGTTGCGGTGCTAAAAATAATTAAATCGTTAGAATAAAGCTGTAGAAAATTGTTTTACAATGAATAAATTACGTGATTTGATTCTCACAACGATAAAAAAATCATCGATTCCCTAGCGTATAAAAACAAGCAACCAAAAAATAAGTTGCTATTTTATTTTATTACACTTTTAGGTAGTAGATGTCGTGGCAAAATGTAGAGTTTACCTGGAAAGGGGGACAAAATATTTTGATATGCCCCAACAACAGCAATTTGAGTATTTGAAGCGGCTATATTCGTCACAAACTTTGTACCTACTTCGTGCTTACTAAGTGCATCTCTTTTTATGATAACAATGGAGCTCATACCATAAATAGCAACCATAACGCTTCCATTGCTCATTACTTCAATGCCATCAGGACCGGCCTCAGCGTACTTAATATCACTTGCCGTCCATACGGATCTCATATCAAATAATAGCTTGCGTTTTTGGGCCTTAAATTCATTATCCAATGGATATATCCATACTTTTCTGGCCAAATGTTCAGAAATATAAAGTTTCTTTTTATCAGAATCAAAGGCAATGCCATTTGCATAAGATAAATTGTCAATAATCTTTGTGATATCCCCTTCTGCGTTAAGATGATAGACAACACCTGTTGATGGTGCCCCTTTTTCAAATAGGCCAGCATCTGTAAAAAACACACCACCTTTGCCATCAGTATGACTGTCATTGGGGTTTTGAAAAAGTGTTTTGGAGCTATTTGTTAGAATATCTTTGACCTTCCGGCCATTTTCATCAAGAACCACGAGCTTGGCAGCCAAATGACAAAGAACCAGAAATTTATTTTTCGCATAAGGTGCAATTGATGTTGGACCGCATTCAGGTTCACGCCAAAATGTTTCAACAGCATTACCCTTAAGTATACGGATACGATCCATTGACATTTCTGCGAAATAAAGCGTTTCGCTAACCCATAATGGCCCCTCGGGATAAAACGCATCAAAACTTTTAGACTTATATGCATCTGCATAAGTTGCAAAAGGGCATAGTAGCAATCCCCAAAAACCCCACAAAACAACAATACAGTATTTAATTGCGAAGCCCTCCAGAAATCCTTGAGCGCAATAAAAATATGAAAATGGCAAGTGCAATCAAAATCAGGCCAAAGTAGATTGTAATGGTTCGTGTGCCAAAGCTTGGTATCAGTGAAAATGTTGTTACCAAAGTTCCCAAAACATTTCCAAGCGTCGAGACACCATAGACCCATCCTGTGGTTTTCCCTCCAGTATTCAAATCCTGGAGTAATAATCTCACAACGAACGGAGAACACGCACTTAGCAGTGCAACAGGAATAAAGGAAATCAAAGTTGCGCCAACCAATACACCAATTAAACCATCACCAAGGGTTTGCAGAATATATTCCATCGATTGGTCAACAAATGCAGGGACAACGATAATCGATAGGCCGCCTAGCAAGGTTGCTATGCTAAGCAATGTAACACTGGGCCTTGCATCAACAATATAACCTCCCGTTAAATAGCCAATCATCATGGCAAGGAGCACAACAGAAATAAGCGCCGCCCAAGTGGTGATACCACCGCCAAAATAAGGATTGAGATATCGACTGCCCAACATTTCATACCCCATTAGGGCAAAGCCGATGAGAAACAATGAGCTAAAAATAAGAAAGATAGATATGTGCCTTGGGGTCATAATTATTTGGTCGCCGTGACAGAAAGATCATCTAATTTTTTATTATGCCGCTTTATAGCAAGAAGAGATTCAACCGGAGCAAAATCATCTGTTAAAATTTTGCCATCTTTCGTTTTGGTGAAAATCCGCCTGTCTTGCAGCATATTGACAAGATTATATTTAAAATTATGCTTTGATTGTAATGTGGTTGCTTGTGTGGCCAGCTCCTTATGCTCGCGTTGCTTTCCATTATAAGCAACAGCAACAACATTGCCCGCTGACTGATAAAGATCAACATGATCAAAAACTGACGATATTGTAGCAAGTGCAGAATCAAACATCATGGTTGTTGGTTCGATATTTTGGACGACAATACCATTTTCGCTCAGACGTGACTTAGCAAGTTGAAAGAACTCTTTGGTCAACAAGTGAAACGGTACAAACGGGCCGCGATAAGCATCAATCATGATGACATCCCACTTCTGGGAAGATTGAATTAGATATCTGCGACCGTCTTTGACTTTGATAGCAAAATTCTCACTATCTTTGATGCCAAAATATTTTTTAGCAAGTTCAACTACTTGAGGGTCTAACTCGACTGATTTGATCTGCGTTTTGGGCAGGTGTAAGTTGAGATATCTTGCCGTTCTCCCGCCTCCAAACCCAATCTCCAAAATGGAGGAAAGCTTTGGCGCATAAGGCAGCGCTAATGTCATGTATCGGGTGTAGGGGACGGGTAAAGCTTTCTCATCGCGCGTGTCGTATATTGTTTCGGTATAAAAGCGTCTGTTATGGCCAAACGTTAGGGTGATCAGAGGGCCTCTTTTGTAGATATAGATATTATTATATTTTGATTCCTTAAATGCGATCAACGCACCTTCAGCATGCCCAATACCTACGAATGTGGCAGAAAAAAGCAAAGCAAAACATGTAGCACATACCGCTAAACAGTGATGTGACAAAGATTGGAAACACATGCTTCGTATCATTAAAGATTTTATCATAAAGTATTGTAATTTCGTTTTTATTTAAACCGCTATGACAAAAATGGATATGGTCTCATGCTGTTTGTAATTCAACATAAAATAGTTTTATAGGGATTTTATGAAGTAGAACACTAGATAGCAAGACCTGTTGAAACCTCTAAACATACATATATCATCTTTACAATGAATAATAAGTTCTTTTTTAGAATATACAGAATATTAAATATATTTCTGTGTTTAAGTCATTTTAAAGATAGCTTTGATGCAAGCAAAATGGTCCTTCACCTAAAGCATAACTTGTGCATATGCGAAATAATAACGTATAAATTAATTATATATTATTGCATTGCACAAAAAATGCCTTCAAGAATGGTAGATTAGGTCTTTAACACTCTAAAAGTTTAAAATCCGAGGTGCTACATGTTGCAAACTGATCCATCTGGCTCTTCTGACACTCCAAAAGCTTATCTCCTTGAAAATTTACCACAATTTTTAACTGAGGCCGTGCAAGCGGCTCGAGCTTTTGAAACCAAAGCCAAACACTCTGTGGCACAAACCGTAAGGCATGATGATAAAATTGCATCACAACTGCTAGAGCAGGAACAACATGCCACCCATGGTCTTGCTTGGCTGTCCACTTATGTCCTCACTCTTGAGCAAATGGCGCATTATGCAGATACGTTAATACAGCAAGATGCTTTTGGCCCTATTGAAGCAACACTAACGCAAGTCATTTTTTCTGAATATCTGTCACATATCTACGGCGGCATTCCTCTAAGCCAGGGAGAGTATATCCGCCCTCACCATATGCAAATTGACTTTGCAGACTTGCAGTCTTTTCTAACGCCTGCCGTAAAAACTCTAATCACGCAAGGCGCAACACCTCATGTGCAAAAAAGTTTGCTAAACCTACTCATAAAAGCACAAGGGTCCTCTTCATATGGCGTGACGGGTTTAGATGAAACCTATGAAGCCATGCGCGAGGAAATGTGTAAGTTTTCAGAAAGTCATGTCGTCCCCCATGCCCATGAATGGCATTTACAAAACGCCTACATTCCCCTTGAGACAATTCAGAATATGTCAGAGCTTGGTGTCTTTGGCCTTACAATTCCCGAAGACTTCGGGGGCTTAGGCCTAGGCAAAGAATCTATGTGTGTTGTCTCAGAGGAGCTATCACGTGGCTACATTGGCGTTGGCTCACTT
Source organism: Pseudomonadota bacterium (assembly GCA_039033475.1). Taxonomy (GTDB): domain Bacteria; phylum Pseudomonadota; class Alphaproteobacteria; order Rhizobiales; family CBDHHC01; genus JBCCCO01. The sequence goes on from JBCCCO010000044.1 coordinate 19,287, forward strand.
GGAACCCGCTCTGAAATTGCTGCGGAACTGATTTTGCTTGGCGGCACGGAGGAACAGCAAAACAAATGGCTGCCAAAAATCGCTGCGGGCGAAATTCTTCCCACAGCGGTCTTTACCGAACCCAATATTGGATCGGACCTTGCCTCTCTGAAAACCCGTGCGGTCAAATACGGCGATGTCTACCATATCACAGGGCAAAAAACATGGATCACCCACCCTGTGCGCGCTGATTTGATGACTGTTTTGGCTCGAACAGACCCTAATGAAAGTGGCTACCGTGGTTTATCAATGTTCTTAATTGAAAAATCAAGAGGAACCGATGACACCCCCTTCCCTCTTACGGGTATGAGCGGCGGTGAAATCGAAGTACTCGGCTATCGCGGCATGAAAGAGTATGACATCTCTTTTGATAACTTTACTGTGCCAGCGGAAAACCTGCTTGGAGGTGAAGAGGGCCAAGGCTTCAAACAGTTGATGCAAACCTTTGAGGCTGCCCGTATTCAAACCGCAGCCCGCGCCATCGGCGTTGCCCAAAACGCACTCGACCTGGCAATGTCATATGCCCAAGATCGTGCTCAGTTTGGAAAATCCATTATCCATTTCCCCCGTGTTGGCAATAAAATAGTTATGATGGCTGCTGAGATTCTTGCATGTCGTCAACTCACCTATTTTGCTGCTCGCAAAAAAGACCAAGACCAACGCTGTGATGTTGAAGCTGGAATGGCAAAATTACTGAGTGCACGTGTGGCTTGGGCTTCTGCCGACAACGCACTACAAATTCATGGGGGGAACGGCTTTGCCCTGGAATACCCAATCAGCCGTGTATTATGCGATGCTAGGATTTTAAATATTTTCGAAGGTGCCGCTGAAATTCAGGCTCAAGTGATTGCACGGCGCATTCTTCAAGAAGTTGCCTAGGGCCTGTTGAATATCACCGCATTTAGCTCTTTAAGATTAAAAGAAAATTCAATTTAACGCAAATTCAATTACGTAGGTATTTTACGTATTTGTACGAAATTCTAAGTATTATCTCATCCCAGTACGTAATAAAATTTATTGAACTTTTTCAGTAAAAACTTTAGTCTGGGAGGCTAGTAGATTTTAATAAATAATAGTTTTAATCAAAAGGAATGTTTTATGAGTGCCATTGCGCCAGGTACAGTTAATATGCTTGACCCTAGTACATTAAATTCTCCGACTGAGGGCATCGAATTGAATGATGTACTCCCGGGTAAAGGAATACCACTGGATCCTTCGCGGGAAAAGTCTCCATCAGGGGGCACTAGAGTGAATACATTACTTGACGTTGACACAATCCCCACCCCTAGGCAAGGAAAGGGTCCTTCAGAGGGCACTAAAGTGAATACATTACTTGACGTTGATACAACTCCTCTGGCCCCTATACCTGTTGCAAAATACGCTGCAGGGCTACCCTCGACACCTCTATCAGGAAACCCTGCAAAAGATGCAACGCCTCAAACACAGAGATCTGTGCCCGTAGACCCCAGTAATGATCCAGCAGCTTATGTTCCTGGATCCCCAGAAAATGGAATAACACCTCCATCCTTAGGACAACCTATTCTAATCTCAGAGGCAATCTTAAACCCTGAGTTAGCATTCCAACCATTAAACAAGGCTCCTCAAGGGCAAGACCCTCTAAGCACATCAGCAAGGCTTTCTGACTTACTGCCTACTGAAGATAGTGGTTTGGTGGAGATGGCCTCAGCGGGTGGAGATTCTTTTGCCGATGACTAAAGTGCAAATACTGTAACTTCTAATTTGCTGTTTAAGTTTTATAAGAACGCCGAGGATTGTTATTTTCGGCGTTCTTTAGTTTGGTAAGGCTTTGGAATTTTTTGACTTTAATATCAACTGACCCAGCCCCACAAACTCATACAAAATTCGGATTGTAAAAGAAACTTCGTTAAGATAGCATCCTGCCTCAAATATGTCATATTATCTGTAGAACAAAGACATAAACAGATAATAGAATAAGACGTAAAACACTAATTATGTCCCTGCCGCCGCCTGAGGTCAATCTGCCCCCGCAACGATTTGAAAAGGTCCGGCATGAGCTGGACCTCGTCGATCACCACCAAACGCCCGGCCTGTTAGTCGAGGTAAAGATCGGGCTCCTCCGGTACCTGCCGGTCGGCGCGCCGCTCCATATCGAGGTACACCGCATCGCGGTTTTCGGCGATATCCTGCGCCAGGGTCGTCTTGCCAACCTGCCGGGGCTCGAGCAGGACGACAC
>JBCCCO010000045.1:0-21429 GCA_039033475.1 Pseudomonadota bacterium
CCGTCGCACAGCCAGATCGAACCGATGCAGCTCCGCTTGGCCTGATAATGTTCTCAAAGTCGTAAAGAAATACGTATGGTGACCACTTGGCCACGCGGCACAGTTGGTCTCTCAGCTGCTGCGGAACGCCTTGCTAAGCGGATCACACAAGCGTCGGCAGGGCGGCTTACTGTCAAGCTTTTTGCTGCCAATGAGCTCGTTAAAGCATTTGATTCCTTTGAAGCTGTATCCTCTGGAAAAGCAGAAATGTATCATGCGGCAGAATATTATTGGCAAAACAAGCATAAGGGTTTCAATTTTTTTGCAACAGTTCCTCTTGGCATGACATCCCAAGAATTGGAGGCTTGGGTTCATTTTGGTGGTGGCCAGCAATTATGGGATGAATTAGCAGGTCAGTTTAATCTGAAATGTTTGATGGCTGCCAATACGGGTGTACAGATGGGAGGATGGTTTAAAGATCCTATACGTAGCGCTGCGGATTTTAAGAATTTAAAAATGCGTATCCCAGGTCTTGGTGGTGAAGTTGTTCGCCGTATGGGCGGAACTGCAATTACTTTACCAGGGGGTGAAATTTTTAATTCCCTTAAATCGGGTAAAATCAATGCGACCGAATGGGTTGGGCCTTATATGGATAAAGACTTTGGTCTTCATAAAATTCTAAAAAATTATATGTTTCCGGGTTTTCATGAACCAGGCACCTGCCTGTCTTTAGGGATCAACAGGACATTTTGGGATAATTTGCCTGAAGATGACAGGGTCTTGATCCAGGCCTGTGCTTCCGCAGAAAATGATATTTCAATGGCAGAATTTACGGCGAGAAATGGGTTGTCGCTTGCGGATCTGACGCAAAACTATGGCATAAAATTAAGGATATTTCCTAGAGATGTTTGGAAATCACTTGCAAAAATTTCTGGAGAAGTTGTTCGTGAAGTTGCGAGTATTGATCGCTTGGGGCAAAGAATTTATCAGAGCTTTGATGATTTTCAAAAACGTATTTCGTTCTATCAGCAGATCTCTGAAGTGAGTTTTTCTGCGTACCGGGCGCTTGCACTTGATCGGTGATACCAAATCAAAATAAATCAAACAGTAAAAGATTATATAAAATGAGTAAGACACAGACATTGTATTATTTAGGTTTAACATCATTAATTTTTGCATTTGCAATATCTTTCTTCATCAATTTACAGACAGCACAAGCTCAATATCAAGACCCTCAACAACTCAGCAATAGAGATTTGGCAAATAGTATTAATGCCGGCAAAGTCACTATGATGGCCGGCAATTCCAATACCAATCTGATGAAGATTGCACTTGATATGACTGTTTCTGCAAACGATGGTGATAATTTAAGATTGGTGCCTGTTATGGGGATAGGCACAAGGCACAATATTCGCGATATTCTTTATCTTCAAGGTATTGATATGGGCATTACTGATATTGAGTCTATGGAATTTAGCCGTTTAAATAAGTCTTATAGCAATTTGACCAAAAATTTAGCTTATGTCACATTGCTATTTCCGCAAAGTTTATATCTCTTGACTGATAAAAAAGTTGAATCGGTAGAAGATCTGGTCAATTTAAGAGTGAATTTTGGACAAAAAGGAAGTGGTTCAGATTTGCATGCTAAGGAAATTTTTAAAACTTTAAATATACCTGTAAAACCGACATATCACCCATCACATTTGGCAATAGAAAAACTCAATCGCTCTGAAATAGATGCGGTTGTATGTTTTTGTCTTGATGTTGCTGATAATTACAATGCAGCAAAAGAAACCGGTCGTTTGCATGTTATTTCTATTCCTACAAATGTAGAAATTTTAAAAAAATACCTGCCATCTTTTTTATCAAGTGATGACTTTCCAGATCTCATTCCTGAAGGAAAAAAGATTCCGACCGCAGCTGTTCGTTTGGTTTTGGTCAGTTATAATTGGCGAAAAACAGATCTGCGCTACAAAAAAGTGGCACGTTTCATCGAAGCGTTTTTTGCGCGCATTTCACAACTTAAAAGCGGTCCGCGTTCCGATAAATGGAGACAAGTAAACTTGGCAGCGGAGCTTCCAAACTGGAAACGTTTTGAGCCGGCAAGAGCTTGGCTTGCTGCGCAAGATGGTGATGTCAAAGAAAATTTACGGGATACTTTTAATGACTTTTTAGTTAAATATGAAGATGGGCAAATCGTTGCCCCATCAATTGCAAGCAACACAAATAATACTCCCGATGTGGTAAGTCCTCCACCAAATGTAGATCCATCAAACGAAAAACTTTTCAGAGACTTTATGCAATGGCGACAATTGCAAGGAAGATGAAGAAGTTAAATCCAATTGCTCAGGTGTTTGTCATTGATATGAATTAAGCTTTTGAAAGCGAAATTTTTTCAACTCCAAAGTGAATCTGTCTTAAATTATGTTATTCTTGGCCGTCCTAATATCGGCTTTTTGCTTGCGTGCAGAACAAATAAAGAACATAATGTCGGAGTTATATGTGGAAATGTTGAGGGTGCCCTCATGTTTTTTTGCGATCAAAGCAGTAAAATATTTATTCTGATGATTCTAAAAATACAAAGTGAGAAAGAACATACGTTCTCTCAGAGGAGATAAAAATGGCGGGAAGTATCAATAAAGTGATTTTGGTTGGAAACCTTGGAGCTGATCCTGAGACGAGGCACACGCAAGATGGCCGTCCAATCTGTAATTTGCGTTTGGCAACAACAGAAAGTTGGAAGGATAAAGGGTCTGGAGAGCGCAGAGAGCGTACAGAGTGGCATCGTGTGGTTATTTTTAGCGAAGGTCTGTGCCGTATTGCAGAGCAATATTTACGTAAAGGCTCCAAAGTTTATGTAGAAGGGCAGCTGCAAACTCGCAAATGGCAAGATCAGCAAGGTCAGGATCGGTATACAACAGAAGTCGTGCTGCAAAATTATAATTCCCAACTTACGATGCTGGATGGTCGTCAAGGTTCTGGGATGGCTCAAGATTCTATGGACAATTCTATGGGAGGCAGTGCGCCGGTTGGAGGCATGTCTGGTCATGCGGGTAGCTCTTTTGGAGGCTCAAATAATACTATGGGGCAGGCAAAAGAAAACTCATTCGCCAAAGAGTTGAATGATGAAGTTCCATTCTAGGGTGGTGTGAGGTTTATCTCATAAGTACATCAGATACTTTGATGACATGAAAGGCATGCGCTATGCTGTCATATATTATACTTATTATTTTTCAAATTATTGCTGCCTTGTTTTTTGCACCCTTTATCATGCGGTATATTCCCCTAAAAGAAGATTTTACCCTCTTTGTTTATGGTGTCCTTTTTGCTGTTCTGATTTGGCTTGTTGGACAAATTGGTGGTGAAGTACTTAAGGGGATGTCTCGACCATCGGGAGCAACACTAACAGCATCCCTGATTTGTGCTCTCATTGGTGCTGCAATTATCTTTTTCTTTCCACAGATCGCAGGGCATATTCCTGTCGTTGTACAATCGGTATACTTTCCCCTTTTCGGGGCGCTTATCGGTTATTACGTGAAGAAATAGTGTGCTTTAAGAGCGGTTGGTTACAAGCTTAAAATACTTTGGCTTGGGGCTCGCTAAGGTCGTCGCAATACAAGAAGGTGTAATGCGAGAAGATTATGACAACTCAATCACAGCAATCTAAAAAAGTAAATGTCGCTGTTATCGGTGCTTCTGGATATACTGGTGGTGACTTGGTGCGTTTGGCGGCATGCCACACTAATATAGAGCTCAAAGAATTGGTGGCCCATAGCCATGCAGGTCAGGAGATGGCTGATGTTTTTCCGCACCTGGCATATCTGAGATTACCAAAGCTCAAGGCCTGGAATGATGTCAATTGGGACACCATAGATGCTGTGTTCTGCGGTTTGCCTCATGGCACGGCACGAGATATTATTGTGCAATTGCCAGATCATTTGAAGATTATCGATATGTCTGCGGATTTTCGGATTCGGGATCCGGAGCTCTATCAAAAATGGTATGGCAGGTCGCATGATGCAGAAGGTCTTTTGCAAGAGGCAGTCTACGGGCTTACAGAATTTTATTCTGGTGAAATTGAAACAGCGCGCTTGGTGGCGTGCCCAGGATGTTATCCGACAGCAACATTACTGGCCCTGTTGCCGCTTCTCCAAAATCAGGTCATTGATCCGAGCGATATTATTATTGATGCTAAATCAGGAGTGTCTGGCGCTGGGCGTGGCTTGAAGCAAAATACGCTTTTTACCGAAGCAGGGGAGGGGCTTTCTCCTTACAGCATTGGCAAACATCGTCACGCACCTGAAATCGAACAAGAACTATCAAAAGCTGTCCATGAGAGTGTTACCGTTAATTTCACACCACACTTAGTCCCCATGAGCCGGGGGGAATTGATTACAGCTTATGTGAAGCTGCATCCGGATTGCAGCTGGGGTGATTTAAAACGGGTTTTAGAAAAAAAATACATGACCAGTACATTTGTAAAAGTATTACCAGAAGAAAAAGTCCCGGCTACTCAACATGTTAGAGGTTCAAACTACTGCCATATCAACGTTTTTCCTGATCGAATTGCAGGGCGGGCTATTGTAATCTCGGCTCTTGATAATCTTGTTAAAGGTTCTGCTGGGCAAGCTTTGCAAAACTTTAACGTCATGTTTGGCTTTGATGAAGCCCTAGGACTACAGCAACAGGCGTTATTCCCTTAAATTCATTGCTTTGAGAGCGCCAAAGCCAAACGGTTATATCCTTCAATATCAATATTTTCAGCTCGCAATGAGGGATCAATGTTTGCTGCTTCAAGAAGGCACAAAGGATTAGAACTGATAGTTCTTAAACTTTGTCTTAGCATTTTGCGCCGTTGTCCGAAGGCTGCAGATGTAACCTGTTCCAAGTGTGCAACTGAGCAATGCGTATTCATCTTATTATGAGGTATCAGTTGGACAAGTGTGGAATCCACCTTTGGAGGAGGGGTGAATGCACGTGCTGGCAAATGAAACAGGATACGAGGTGTAGTTCGAAAGTGTGTTAAAACAGACAATCGACCGTATGATTTTGTGTTTGGTTTGGCAACTAAACGCTCGGCAACCTCGCGTTGGAACATTAAAGTTAGGCATGAAAACCAGGGCGGCCATGGCTCTGTTTGCAACCAATTAATCAGCAAAGCAGTGCCCACACTATAAGGTAAGTTCGCAACAATTTGCGCTGGGCCTTGAATATATTGAGTTATATCTAGCTCTAATGCGTCATCATTATAAACGTCTAATTGATCAGGGTAACTCTGTGCAATTTCTTCTAAGGCGGGCAAACACCGTTTGTCCTTTTCGATAGCAATGACTTTCTTTGCGCCTTCAGATAGCAAGGCACGTGTTAGTCCACCAGGTCCGGGGCCAATTTCAACGATACAACTCTCTTTAATTTTAGGAGCACTGCGCGCGATGCGGCGCGTTAGGTTTAGGTCCAAAATGAAATTTTGACCTAAGCTTTTGCGCGCAGACAGTTGTAGCTCCTTGATAACCTCGCGAAGTGGCGGCAAGCCATCAGCATCATCATGCACTTTGAGAATCCCGTTGTTTATTTTTGGTCGCCATGCGATGTGCCAGAGTGATTGCCTCAATCAAGCTACGCGGGTTAGCCGTGCCAAGGCCTGCAATATCACAAGCCGTACCATGATCTGGAGACGTGCGAATAAACGGTAAGCCTAGCGTTGTGTTCACCCCCAGATCAAAGCCTAGAGTCTTCACAGGAATTAGCGCTTGGTCATGATACATTGCAATGACAACATCATAATTTTTTCGCGCTGCTTTATGAAATAGCGTATCAGCAGGATGCGGACCTGTGATGTTATAGCCCTTATCGCGTAATATCTTGATTGCTGGTATAATAATTTCATTCTCTTCGTTGCCAAGGTGTCCCTCTTCACCGGCATGAGGATTAAGCCCGGTAAAAGCAATACGCGCAGGATTATTTATAAAGCATCGTTCTAAATCGGCTGCGACAACTTGTGCCGTCTTGATCAGTATGTCTGTGGTTAGATGCTCAAAGACCGCATTTAATGGTATATGAAGCGTTGCAGGCACAACACGTAGTTCTGGTATGGCAATCATCATAACAGGAAGACACTCGGGCTCGTCAAAAATATCCTGTGCAAGTGCCGCTAAATACTCGGTATGGCCAGGATATGAAAAACCCGCGTTATATAAGATGCTCTTTTGTATGGGATTGGTTACTACAGCGCAGGCCTGTTTTTGTTTAATGAAGGTGATAGCTGTTTGGATAGAATTGAGAACAGCCTTTGCAGAAGCAACATCGGCACGTCCTGGGATGACATCTCCATGGAGCTCTATCGGAAGGACAGGAAAAGCCGAACCAAAAGCATTAATAGCCTCTTTGGGGGAGGTGATTTCAACAATTGGAAGGTTTACATCAAGCGTTCGCGCTCTTTTCTTATAAAGCTCAGTATCCGAAATCACAAAGAAAGGAGGGAGATTATACTGCTCACGTAAAAACCACGACTTTATCGTGATATCAGGACCAATCCCCGCGGGATCTCCCATAGTCACAGCAAGTGGTGGTAAGTTACCTTGGCTTAAAACCATGACGTTTGGTCATTCTGGCCTGAATACTGCGTTTTATTTATCACGATACTCAATGAATGCATCTTGGCGGAGATCGCGCATATAGCGCTTTTTAAGAATAGCAACTTCTTTGCTTTTCAGCTCGTTTTCAATTTGCTTTCTTTCTTTGCTATCTCCTTTAACCTCCCGCCTATTGCAAACAGCATACAATTCAATACCATTGTCTGTAATATCAGGTGGTGTCATTTCTCCAGTTTTGGCTTCTTGAAGCATCATACGTGATGTTTGGGGCATCTGTTTCGTGGTTCTTTTACCAAGAGATAAAACCGTCGCCCCAATAGGCTTTGCAAGGGTTTCTATTTGTTCGCATGAGGTGAATTGACTTCTTAGAGTCTCTGCCTCGACCAACCTTCTGGCAAGGGTTGATTGATCTGCTCCAGACGGAACGGATAAGCTAACTTTTTGCAGTCGAAATTCTGTATTTTTTGCGTTATTTGGCAATCCTCCCAAAGCCTGATCTACATCCTTTGCAGTAATCATAGAGCGCATTCTGAAGCCATATTTTTTGCGAATGATATTCTGCATAGCAATTTTAGCTTTTAAACTTGCTTTATAGGTCTTCACAGAAATGCCTGCACGTTTGAGTTTGCCAAGAAATTGTTCCGATGTGTTTGGTGTGCCTGTTTTCTTATTGATGTTACGTGATGCTATTTTCGCGATAGCTTTATCGACATCTTCATCAGACACTTTGGCACCTACTTTTTTCGCCTCTTGTATGACCAATTTTTCTTCAATAAGCTCATCAAGGGCAGCCTTGTAAAATTTAGGTTTCATCTCGTTCATGATTTGGCTTCTCAAACGGCCAATAAATTTATCACGCAGGACTTTGACTTCCTCACGGCTTTGTGGTCGGTTCCGAACCATATAATCTTTATAGCTTTGACGTGTAGCCTCTGATTGAAGCTTTTTTTTCATGTTTGCCGAGAGTTGAGCTCCTTTGCGCGCCATAGAAAACTTGATCCGCTGATTGATATCAAAAGCAGAAATTGGTTCGTCGTTAATTAGAACAACTATAGATTGTTCCGACTGAGCAAAGCCTTGAGCGACAAAAGAGCCATTTGCTATGACACTGATGAGCAAAATAGCCGCAGGATATATGGCAAGCCGTATTTTTTGTGGGATGTGTTGTTTAATCATGGTGTCCAAAATTCATCTTTAAAGTTAGGTTTGTATCAAACAAAATATAAAAACCAGATCTAGAATTTAAACGCAAAATCAGACAATTTAATGGGCAATAGCGGTTTGTTAAAGCTAAGCATTAAAATTCACCGCAAGTGGGAGATACGCGATTCTACTTATAAGTATGCATTATATCCGTATTTTGAAAGCGTTAGGAGACAAAAAATCAAATATTAACTTTTATTGTCAGCCGAATCTGCGATCAAATCATCTGTAATATCAGAACTAAAGTTAGCTCCACCCAGATGTTTAAGCTCAAAGCTAAATCTTACTGATTGGTCAGTTTCAATATCCCTGTCATTGATAAATGACTCATTATAACTTACGGAAAGCACAAAACATTCATCAGAATATTTGAGACCTAAACTGTCTTGAATTGTTTCATCTGCTTCGAGATTATAACGTATTGATCCAAATAAAGACCAGTAATCAGATAATTTCAAGCTGGCCGCAGCAAGTAATTCTTCCCGCTCATCAATTCCAAAAGAGGGGGTTGCATCTATGTTCGCATAATTTACAGATCCGGTTATGGGACCATAAGTTCCTCTAGCGTAAATATCAGCGCGTTTGAGTGTGAAGTCCTCCTCATCAAAACGTCCTTGGGAAATAAAAGTCAGATTGCTATTTGGTTCATAATAGGCACCTGCCACATAATCTGAGCGGTCTGTTTGGAGCCCTGTACCCTCATCAAACGAATTGTCTCCAGCCAAATGATAGCTTTGCCCAACAACCACTTTGCCATAGCCACCATTGTGCAATTGAGCTGTTAGGCGAAATCCAACATTTGCTCTCACGCCTGTTTCAACACGGTCATAACCGGAAAATTTGTTTGTATCGAATAAAAGCGTGTCATCGAACACAAGGCTACGCGCATCCTCATTCGGGATCTCTCCTTGATCATCAACATCAGGCCGGGCAACAACCTGCGCAATAGGTTCAACGATAAAAGAGCCACTATTGCCGCGGTTCACAAAAGGAAAACTATATGTTGCGCCGGCACTTCCTGTAGCGCGAGCAATAAAGTCATCATCCCCTTCAGTGTTATTAATGGGATCTGTAAAGCCTGAATTGATTGCATACACATCACCTCTTCCAGAAAAGAATGGCGTAAGTGTTTGTCCGACTGAATCAATAAACGTCCGTCGCCATTTTACTTCTGTCAAAGCCCGACTGGTGTCTACCCCCTCATCCCGGGATAGACTGAGCATATTAGAATTAATGCTTAGCTCGCCACCAATAACAGGGTTTTTGAAAACATAACTATGATCAATAACAGGATGCACAAATGAAGAAGCGTTTGATGTATCTGTTTCTGAGAGAGCTGAAAACTGGAAGAGGTTAGCCTCGAAGTAGTTCCGGTCGCTTTGTCCTATGAGGAAAATCTTTGAAACGCGATTGGTTCGCTCCGAAGGATCCAGATCATATAACCGCCGGAATGTATCATCTGTCTCGGTGGTAATATCCCAGCCAAAGTTCCACCAATTTGATAGTTGGAAGAGGCCTCTGGTTTCTATCGACCCACGAAAACTATCAGTTGGTGAATCATTGTCAGGATCTAGCTCATCAATCGCTGAAAACTTAATATCATAAGCGCCGTTTTTGAGGCGTTGACGCCAATGACCTTGCCAGAGCACACCTTGTTTGGTGGTGATCCTCGGATTAAACGTAAAATCATATGTTGGATCAAGATTAAAGAAATAGGCCATTTCAAAAGAAGAGCCTGTGTGCTCTTCTCCAAATGTGAGACTCGGCATTAGAAAACCAGAACGACGCTTTACAGAAGGGTCTGGCGCTGTGAAATACGGCAGATATGCAATAGGCAAACCCAAAAATTCGAGCGTGGCATCTTCAAAATAAATTTGCTTCTCATCTTTTCTATGAATGATTTGACCAGCTCTAATTTCCCACAGAGGAGATCTCTTTTGATCTTCACACGGCTTGCATGGCGTGAAACGTGCTTTTTTTAGAACGGTTGTACTCTCATTAATTTGCGTTGCACTTTCAGCTGCAAAGCGGGCTTGATCCGCCGTGATAATCTGGATCGAACGGATGAAACCTTCTCTCAAATCATCTGTTAATTGCAATTGATCTGCGCTGATAATCGCGCCACTTGGTTCTTTCAGACGTACATTCCCTTGTACTTCTAGCGTGTTCGCGTTGCGATCATAGACAACATTGTCGGCGAATAGAGCGTGGCCATTGTAATAAATCTCGACATTACCTTTAGCTCGGACAACATTGTTTTTATTATCGTAAGTGACAGTATCAGCTTGAAGTAACAGCGGTTGGTCCGGCGAAACGCTCTGAACGCGCCCGCCTAAAAGATCACCGCTTTGCGCATAGGCAAAATTCAGGATGGCCCCTGAGGAAACCACCAGAACAAAGGCCAGGATATAATATATAATTCGAGCCGTATACATTATTGCTTATTCTTGCCTATTGCTGTTTTTCGCCAATTGTGTGCAATAACAGCAAATTTTTATCATTAAGTATTTATTTACACCGTTTATTACAAACACTCAACCATCCTCTTGATATAAAAGTACAGTTAGAGTCAGAAAACATCCCATAATCGCAGGTGCCCATGCCGCTATCATTGGCGAGGCAATGCCAGAAAGTCCAAGATTACGAGAGACTTCACCGCCAATGAAGTATAAAAATCCAGCACTTAGCCCACCTATGACCATATTTTGTATGTTGCCAAAACGGAATGCTCTTATAGAGCACGTTGCTGCCAAAAGCACCATAGAAATTAATAATAAGGGGCGTGAAAGCAACAGTTGATATTGAACTTTAAATTGAGTGGCGGGCAGCTCCGCAATTTCTGCATTTTCTATGAATTGTGGCAAGCTCCAGAAAGAAATGGATGCGGCAGATCCAATAAAATCAAGCACCTGTGTTGGTGTTAAAAACGTACTCAGATTGTAGGTTTGATAGAATTGAGGCTCTTGATTTGGAGCACTTACCCATACATGTGTGAGTTGCCAATAGCCACTTTTTAGGACAGCTCTGCGAGCCTGAAACCGTTTGCTAAATTGATTTTGCCGATCATATAAAAATATTGTGATACCTGTTAATAAAGTCCCTTTTCGAGCCACGCCTTGTGCATTCATGACCGAAGGACCATCTGTACCGTTCTGTCTCAACCAAGCACCAGCTCCAGCTTTGTTGCCAAAAATAGAGACTTGTCGGCTAAAGGTTTCAGCATATAAATCTTCAGCTTGTGCTTTGGCAAGTGCGGCGAGAGGATTGTATATTGTTGTTGAGATAAGGCCGATCAGAAATGCAACCAGAACCGCTGGAAATACAAATTGCCAGACGGATATTCCTGAAGCGCGAATGACAACGAGCTCTGAACTTCGGCTGAGTAACAAGAAAGATGTAATACTGCCAGCAAGAACCGCAAAAGGGAGGCTAACTTCCGCAAAAGAGGGCAGTCTTAGCAAGCTCAGTAGGACAAGTGAAAAAAACGAAGAGGCTCCGTACTTTGTAGATTTTCTTAATATTTCTACGAAATCTATCAGGAAAATGAGCAATAATAGCAGGCAGAAGGTTAGAACGATTGCAAGCAGAAAACGCGTAGATATATAGCGCGAAATTATACCCTGCATAATTCTCCCTCAGACTTTAAATTAGGATCATGTTTTTATAGAAAAAAATATAAGTTTGTCGACGTAAATATTGTAACATGTATGTGATTTCAAACATGGCTATTTTATGGCTTTATGGCGACCTTCACCCGCGTTTTCCTAGGTGTCATACCACGATGTGCAACATACGCTGCAATCATAAATGTTAAAACCGGGATAGCATACACAAGAAAAATAGCCTGTGGAGCTTTTGCAACCGCATTTGAAGCGGCAACGCCAGCAACTTTTGTTAGGGTGGCAAAAGCGAAAGCTTGGAATGTACCATTCATGCTTTTTTGCCGAGTGGTTCTTGCGTTTCCGACCATCGCAATTGCAATCATTACAAAGACGAGTGGATACAGTGGGCTAGCAAAACGCTCATGAGTTTCAGCCCTTAATTTCCCTTCAATTCGTCGATAATATTTTGTTTTCTTGTCAGGAGGGTTTAAAAGTTCATTGATGTAGCGCTCCCTAGGTTTGTAGCTGATATCTCCCTTCTTTTGTGCGGTAAATTGTGAGAGGTCAAAAACATATTGATCAAAGGCTAATATCTTGACGGAATCATTTTCCGATACATTTTGGTTTTTTTGATTGTTTTCAAATGCCTGCCTTTGCACATGCCCATTGTACATAATCAAGTAAGCGCTTCCATCTTGCTTATGAATGCGTGCCCGTTCGGCCAAATATGATAAGATTTCCTTCTCATTTCGTGCGTCATGAATGAGCAAACCAAGCAGGTTGTCATTTCGATCGCGTTGGCGGATATGGATTGTAAGCCCTTTTTCTGGGCTGGAGAATTTCCCAGCTTGCAATACTTTGGATATGAGATCTGTACGCACCTGAATAACAAAATCTTTCAGTGATCTCAGGCTTAAAGGTTGCAGATAAAGGCTGGTCAGCAAGAGTAAAAGTGAAACAGCAACAGCAAGGTAGAGAAATGGTTTGGCTACATGCCAGATAGTTGCACCACCCGCATTGACAATAATAAGTTCGCTGTCGCCGCTAACTTTGTTAAGCACTTGTAATGTTGCGATCAACAAGGCAATCGGAGCGATAAAAGCCATCAGGCTGGGTAATGCCAACAATGTCATTGTGAGAAATAGTCCAAAACTCTGACCTTGTGAGGTGACAAGTTTCAGCTCTTTCAAGGCTGTTGCCATCCAGACCACCAGAGTGAGCGAAATCAATATCAACAATAACATCGATAGTGTTTGACGAAGGATATGGCGCGAATATATAGTCATTAATAATCAAGTTTTCGTGTGTATAATGCTTTACTCATTTTAATATTTATTACAAAAAATCTTGAATGATTGTATTTGTAAAATAAAGGAGTATTTGTTAGCTTTAAAGACGTTTTTTAAATAATACATTTGGCGTCTCTGCGAGATATCGTATCGATCCCTCATTTATGCACCTAAGTTTAAGCTCAGAATTAAAAAAACAACATCACCCTTCTCGATAGCCCATCAGTTTAGAAAGAATAATCTACATGACATCAGAATTAAATATCATTTTTGAGAAATTAGACCAACCCAAAACAGGAACGGTTGTTGTTTTTGCTCAAGAAGGTTCAAATTATTCAGCAACAGCGAAGTCTGTGAATGATCACTTAAATGGGGCTATTGAGCGCGGGGCATCAGCGGTTGATTTTACGGCAAAGGCTAAGACCTCTCTTGATATGCTTTCGCCGGGGGATGGACGATACAACCGCGTTATCGTTGCGGCACTGGCTGATATTACAGAATATAGCGCGAATGATTGGAGTGATCTTGGTGGGCAAATTTTTGCTAAGTTTGGAAAACATGACAAGAATATTCAGATTTACGTAGAGCAGGGGGACATTGAGATTGCTCCTGAACATGTTGCGCAATTTGCGCTTGGCATAAAATTACGAAGCTATTCTTTTGACAAACACAAAACAAAAAAATCTGAAGATGATGAAGAAGCGATAAAAGATGTGGAAACAAGCCCAAGTGGTCAGGATAGCGAAGCTGACAATGGTTATGACCAGGATACCCCTTCCGAAGTTACGATCCTATGTAGTAAGCCAGAGCATGTTCAATCGGCATTCATAAAACTGGACGCTATTTGTGAGGGTGTTTTTCTTGCACGGGATTTGGTCAATGAACCATCAAATATTCTTGGCCCAAAAGAATTTGCAGATCATGCGAAGTCACTCGAAAGCCTTGGAATGGAAGTGGAAATTTTAGATGAAGAGGCTTTGAAGTCTCTAAATATGAATGCGCTGGTAGCCGTCGGGCAGGGGAGTCACAATCCTTCATATGTTGCTGTTATGAAATGGAATGGGGTTGATCAAAACGCATCAAAAGAAGCGCAGCAGCCAATTGCTTTCATAGGCAAAGGCGTGACTTTTGATACGGGAGGTATATCAATCAAGCCAGCTTCTGGTATGGAAGATATGAAAGGTGATATGGCAGGTGCAGCGTGTGTCATTGGTCTGATGAAAGCCTTGGCGGGGCGCAAAGCCAAAGTAAATGCAATTGGTATGATTGGACTTGTTGAAAACATGCCAGGCTCAAATGCGCAGCGCCCGGGTGATATCGTGACTTCTATGTCCGGTCAAACCATCGAAGTGATCAATACCGATGCTGAAGGGCGGTTGGTGCTCGCAGATATGTTGTGGTACGCACAAGAAAAATACACTCCTAAATTTATGATCAACCTGGCAACGCTAACGGGGGCAATCATCGTTGCCTTAGGTCACGAGTATGCCGGATTATTTTCGAATAATGATGAATTGGTTGAGCGGCTTAACGAAGCTGGAGAAACCACTGGTGAAAAAGTTTGGCGTATGCCACTTCATGCCAAATACGACAAATTGCTTGAATCGAAATTTGCTGATATGAAAAATATCGGTGGGCGCTGGGCAGGGTCAATAACAGCAGCGCAATTTTTGCAACGCTTTGTTAATAAAACCCCATGGGCTCATATTGATATTGCGGGGACAGGTATGTCCTCTCCAAAAACGGATATCAATCGCAGTTGGGGGTCCGGTTTTGGTGTTCGCTTGCTTGATGAAATGGTCGCAAAGCATTACGAAGTATAGCTGGAATGGGTATGTCTACCCAATAACCGGTGCAACTGTGAAAAGCGCGCTACATCCTATCGCCACTCCGTAAGGAATGACTTGTCTTTTTGAAAATTTTATAATCCGTTTTAGCGGTGGAATTTTTTCATAAAGCGCGGAGCGATGGGGTGCTAGCCTTTTTAATAGGATCAGGATAAACGCAAATAAACCACCGCTTAAAGCCATATAAAAAACAAATGGGACTGTGTGTAAAGGGCCTGCCCATAACACTACGCTGGAAATTAATTTAACATCTCCTGCTCCCATCCATCCGAGAGCAAAGAGGCCGAAACCAATTATGAGTGCTACGAATGCAAAGAGAAGATGCTGTTGTAAAGGTATGGTTTGCCAAAACAGAGCAGTGTAAACAGCAAAACCCGCAGTAAGCGCCAGAGGAACCCAATTTGGTATTGTTAGGGTAATAAAATCTGAGACAATGGCATAGCAAACAATAAAAATAAAAGAGACTTGGAAAAAAACGGAAATGATCTCAAGGCTTGTCATTGTTTTACAACTTAATTAATGTCAATCATTAGCTCTAAGCGTATACCATAGAAGCTAATTTAGTCTTTACATCTCGTTTGATTGCCGTAACTTTTCGTTAGACTATTGAAGTGTTTAAGTCTGTTTGGTTCAAAATTGCAAAGATAACAAAGTAAACTATGCAACCCAATCTCCCCAATCCTCATGTTACAATTGGTCAAGTGTCGTTCGGAAATAATTTGCCGTTGGCTGTGTTTGCCGGGCCATGCCAATTGGAAAGCCGAAATCATGGCCTTGAAATGGCATCGGCTTTGAAAGAAATCTCAGAGCAGCTTAAAATCGGTGTGGTGTATAAAACATCTTTTGATAAAGCCAATCGGACCAGCATTGGAAGTCAAAGAGGTTTAGGTCTTGAATCAGCCTTGCCTATATTGCATGAAATTCGTGAAACAACAGGATTGCCGATTGTAACTGATGTTCATGAGGTGGAGCAGTGCAGGCTTGTCGCTGAAGCTGTTGATGTTTTGCAAATCCCTGCATTTTTATGTCGTCAGACTGACTTGCTGGTTGCGGCAGCGCAAACTGGCAAGGTCATCAAAATTAAGAAGGGGCAATTTCTAGCCCCGTGGGATATGAAAAATGTTGTTAACAAGGTGATATCACAGGACAACAATAATGTGCTTGTAACGGAACGCGGTGTGAGTTTCGGTTATAATACTCTTGTAAATGATATGCGCGCTCTCCCGATATTAGCACAAACCGGATGTCCCGTCATTTTTGATGCAACACATTCTGTGCAACAGCCCGGTGGCCAGGGGACATCAAGCGGTGGTCAGCGTGAATTCGTTCCAGTGTTGGCTAGAGCAGCCGTTGCAGTTGGAGTTGCTGGCCTTTTTGTTGAGACCCACCAAGATCCTGACAATGCGCCATCTGATGGGCCAAACATGCTCCCCTTAAAAAGCTTTCAATCATTTTTGCGAGATTTGATTGAAATTGATCAAGTGGTTAAAGCGCAAGCCCATTCATAGAAAAAAGCTAACCTTTTATTATCAGAATTCCTCTATATTCCAGAATTAATTTTCGGACAGCCCTAACGTCAGTCGGTGCATGTCCGTAAAGAATTAACAGAATGATAACAGCCCATTGATGCTCTGGGATAAGTTGTGTGGTCTTACAAAAAAATATTAGAGATTTTCTTTTTAGCAACACCGCTTATTTACATTACAGTTATTGCATGGATTTTTTTATCTTCAAAATACCCCACCGAACTTGCAAAAGTAACTTTTGAGGGCTCAGCGCCTTTAAAGTCTATACAACCTTTGGAACGTTTACCAAATCTCAATCCAGAAAAGATTGCGTTGGGCAAACAGCTCTTTCACGACAAAAAGTTATCGCATAACCAAAAAATGAATTGTGCATCTTGTCATAATTTAAATCAAGGTGGAGTAGATAATGTGAGGTTTGCCACAGATGCTTACGGAAACAAACTCAACATAAATACGCTTTCTGTTTTTAATACAGCGTTTAATGTCGGTTTATTTTGGGATGGACGGGGCAAAGGTGAGCCATCATATCACACAGCACTTTTAGATCATATTCGGCTTTTATCGAAATCTGTAAAATATATGATTAAAGATTTAAAGCAGGATGGATTTTACCAATCCCAAGTTAAAAAACTTTACCGTACAGAATTAACGGAAGATGTGATCGTTGATGCGCTCAAGTCATATTTATACTCACTGGTCGCTTTAAACTCAAAATTTGACCAATATCTAAAAGGTAATCAACAGGCTTTAACAGAACAAGAAAAACAGGGGTATTATCTGTTTAAAGTTTATGGATGCATATCCTGCCATCAAGGAAAAAATATTGGTGGTAATGTTTTTCAAAAATTTGGGATAATTGTTCCTTATTTTTCCAAACGAGAAGCTGGCAATAAGACAAGCCTTGGTCGGTATAATGTAACTAAAGATGAAAGGGATAAAAATACATTCAAAGTACCGTCACTGCGAAATGTTGCACTGACATATCCTTATTACCATAACGGTAAAACAGCTTCACTCGAACAAGCTGTTTATGAAATGGGTTTATACCAATTAGGTCGCAAAATAGAAAAGCAAAACGTAGCTGCAATCGTAGCTTTCCTAAAAACTTTAACAGGCGAACCACCAAAGCCTGGTCCCAAAAATTCTGAGAAAACGGATGAGGGATTATGACCATACAGCGCTCTAATCGTTTCGATAATGAACTTGCTCATGATCTTAAACTCTGGCAGGCGGATGGAAAAAATAATATCATACTGTGGAGACATCTTGTTTCTTTAGCGAAAAATAATATTGCAAGAAATTATATTATTTTAATGCTGAATACATTTGTTCTTATCATTTTATTTATAATCCTTGAGACGAATACACTTTCTGAGCATCAAAAATTACGCACGAATATTCAGGGTTTGCAAAGAGTGAGTTTGCTGCTTGATCAATACATTATTCGCTTAAAATTCAGGCAGCTGGAAAATTATGATGAAATCGTTCAGCAACAAAAAAAGTTGCAAGATTATTTTGTCGAAATAAATCGATTGGTCAGAAGAAATTATACGGTTAATCAGAAAAACAGCAATGATCTATATAAAAAAATGCATAAATTTATGCAGCAGGCTAGGCAATCTTTGGACAACTCAAATCGCAATATTGAGCATATAAAAACTACACATTCACTATTGATTATCTCTGATTTATATTTTAAACAGCTTGCAAAAAATCAAATTACAAATTTTTTAGCCTACAATGGAGGGGCAAAATTCGCCAATGAGCTTTTGCTTTTGCGCGAAAGAATGGCATCTTATACATTGTTTCAAACAGATCAAACACTAAAAGCAGCAAAGCAAAATATTAAAAACCTTGATGCATATTTATTGCAAACCACGCTGTCAAATATCCTTGGTAAAGGACGTATTACGCAAGACCTCAGTGACGGTCTTCTGGAAACACTGCGGCACTCGGAAATTGTATTCAATAAAACAAAAGCTCTAAATGAAAATATTGAACACTACTTTTCTATCCCAAAGCATAGCGTTTATGCTCAATTAATGCAGTCTTTTGAAGACATTGCAACAAGTGATAGCGCTCTTTATCACAACGTAATTAAGTTGTTTTATTTGATGCTTGTTGGTTCTTGGTTGCATATTGCCTACTTGTTGACACAGGTTTTGCGTCAAAATAGAAGAATTTCTTCTCAGGCGGATGATTTAAGACAGTCTTTGGTAAAGCAGACCGAACTCAATCAATTGCAAAGAAAATTTGTTTCGATGGTGTCCCATGAGTTTCGAACACCTCTGGCCGTTATTGATTCTAATGCCCAAAAAATTATTCGCAGAGCTGAGAAAATAAAGCCGGAAAAGGCCGTTGAACTAAGTCAAAAAATTAGAAGGGCTATTAGTAAACTACTCGAACTTATTGACTCTACTCTAGAGTCACAAAAAATAGCAGATGGCCAATTTGATTTTATGCCAAAGTATTGTAATATAAAAACTATTATTGAAGAAATTTGCGTTACTCAAAATGATTTATGTCATGGTAAAAGGGTCTCGTGGCAGCTCGATGCATTGCCAGATGTTGTCTATGCAGACCCAATACTTTTAAGTCATATTTTCTCAAATCTTGTTTCCAATGCTCTTAAATACTCTCCAGAAGGAACAAAGGTTAATCTTATGGGGCATATGGATAAAAATAACATCTTTATTCAGGTGGTCGATAAAGGTGTCGGTATCCCTAAGGAAGAATTATCCAATATATTTACATGTTTTTATCGGGCAAGCACATCTATTGGTATTCCTGGAACAGGTGTTGGTTTGCATCTCGTTAAGTCATTTATTGAGCAGCATAATGGCCAAATAGAAGTGGCGAGTGAAATCGGTTTGGGGTCGAAATTTACTGTGACTCTACCTTGCAAAAGAGAGGACGAAAAAGAAAATAATATTTCTTTAAAGAAAGCTTCCTAAACTTAATTAAGCTGTTATCAATAAACTCTAGCGTTTTGAAATATATGTAGATATTATGGTTAACTCAAAATAGAGACTTGCTTGTTATAATTAAAAATTCTAACAGCAGGTCTTTAGGTTGATGCCACAGATACTTTTAGTCGAAGATGAAACAGCTCTTTTGGAGGCTATGGAAGAAGAGCTTCGTGATGAGGGCTATGAAGTTGTTTGTGCTGAGAATGGTTCTGAAGCCCTAGAAAAATTAGCAAATTATGCCCCAGATTTAATCTTATCTGATATTGCGATGCCTCAAATGGATGGACATGCTCTTCTCCAAGAGGTTCGTGAAAAATTTCCAAAATTGATCGAGACACCTTTTGTTTTTCTAACTGCATTTAATGCGAAAGCCGATATCATCAAAGGCAAGAAGCTAGGTGCGGATGATTATCTCGTAAAGCCTGTCGATTTTGACTTACTGTTCGCAACAATTGATTCTCGATTGGCACAAGTTGATCGTATGATTGAACTCAAAGAACAGCAATTTCTCAAGCTTTACAATAGCTTTCAAGCATTGGAGAATAATAATCCCCTTCCAGAAGAAGATGACCTGGAAACAGAGCAAATTCTTTCAAATTCTATTATGGATGATTTAGATGAGGAAGAGGAAGACGATAAATATAATCTAAAAGATAATTTAACAGATGGAGAGTTGCATGATGAAGCCGCAGAGAAATTTGAGGATGATGAAGATTTAGATCAAGATCCTGAATTAGATGAGATATTAGAGCGAGGACATGAGCTTGAACCAGAATTGGACGAAGATGGTCTTCCAATTCCTCCAGATATGCCAGATCTGGAAGATGTCGCGGAATATGCCCAAAGATTTCAGATGATATACGGTATTTTGGTTCATTTTGAAAATATCAAAACTTTATTTGAGCGTACAAAGCGCAACAGTACTGTGAGCATTGGTAAGCTTATCTCCGATGAATTAGACGCGATATTGCCAACGGATGTTTGTATTGATGCTGATCTGCCCGGCAATGTTATGATTTATTTTGCTAAGGATAAAAGACAATATAATGATATTGACTTTAGGTACATATATAATCAGGCACAAAATATTATTTTTAATAGTGAAGTCAGTGAACTTATTACAACAAATCTTTCAAATACATTTACAGGCTCTCACTTACGTGTGAGCCAAGTTCCTTTCAATATCGAAGTCTCTCCTGATGATAATATAGTTTCCACTGGAATTACCCATTTTTTGCGTAATGAATTAACAAAGCAATATAATAACATAGAGCACTTGGAAACTATTCTGGAAGAAATTAAACAAAATAGCACACTCAATGAAGCGAAATATCGTTCGCGGTACAACCGCACGCGTGAAGTTAAGTTCTTTTATTATGATGAAGATACGCAAGCTTCATTGAGAAGTATTTACGCCTTTCTTAGTCCAAGCGTGTTATCCGATCTTGAATTTGAGCTTGATAAAATCTTTTTGCAAAAGATTGCTGATGGTGCTTCAAAACTCTCAGGTGTTTCATATTGTGCGATTGATGTTCATTTTGATACTTTGTTGAAGCCTGAGAGATTGGTGGT
Organism: Pseudomonadota bacterium; assembly: GCA_039033475.1. Taxonomy (GTDB): domain Bacteria; phylum Pseudomonadota; class Alphaproteobacteria; order Rhizobiales; family CBDHHC01; genus JBCCCO01. The sequence continues at coordinate 20,581 of JBCCCO010000045.1, forward strand.
TTATAGAAAACTTTACAAAGAATATGTTGCCCGTCTTGGATTAAAATTGATCTTTTGCGTTCGTGGATTGCCACGAAATATCAATCCTAAGGCGTTTAATGACCTTACATCAAAAATTAAAATCCCAAACGCAAGGTTCATGCTGCAACTTAACCCATGGAAAGATTTTTCAATCCCCGTAGATAAATTCTCAGTTCCTTTTATTACATGGAATTTTCCGGATATTTATGGGTTTAATTCAAAACTTGAGCACATTAAACGCCTCAAACTTATTTATAAAAGCAGTCAGTCCTCTGTTTTGATTCGCAACATCCCAAATAATTGCGATATTATGTTTTTAAAAGGATTTGGTTTTGATGCGTTTTCCTTTAACTTTGATATTGCAAACGCTCGCAAGAAAAAAAATACTACACCCCGATTCTAACACTACCCGAGAAATTAGTTGCAAAATATCGCGAAGCAGTTTGATATGACACGTATGATCAGAAGCGGTTTTTTAAACACAGCATCCCGGAAAGAATTAACGGCACTTGTTCGTAATGCGAAGGCCGAGAGCCGTGTGACGCGTCGAGCGAACGGTATTTTGCTGCTTGATGATGGCTTGAGCTGTGCGCAAGTTGCCAAAGTTTTATATATGGACGACGGATACAATCCGGTGGCCACCTCTAAGAATATCCAAATTTGGAATTTGTGAGAATTTTATAGCATCTCGGCTTCGGGTGCGCATTTAGTTTTCCGATGTATTTTGTTTATTTTTTTATAACCCACGAGTTTTATTCATGTTCATGCGTGCTTTTCTTCTCTCAGACAGACATACCTTTGCATATTATAGACCAGATTACGCAGACC
>JBCCCO010000046.1:0-21282 GCA_039033475.1 Pseudomonadota bacterium
GATATTATGGACTTCTCATAACGATTATAAGTGAAATTACACTCCCATTTTCATAGTGTAATTGATACTTAATGGATGTGCTATCTATGAAAAGAGGTCTGAAAGGATTAAGAGAGATGAATCGGCGACGCCGCGTTTACGAAGGCAAGGCAAAAATACTCTATGAAGGGCCTGAACCAGGCACATTGGTGCAACATTTCAAGGATGATGCCACAGCTTTCAATAACCGCAAACAAGATAGAATTGAAGGTAAAGGCGTTCTGAATAACAGAATCTCTGAGTATATTTTCTTAAAACTTGGAGAGATTGGAATTCCGCATCATTTTGTTAAAAGCATGAATATGCGTGAGCAGCTTATACGCGAAGTTGAGATTATTCCCATAGAAGTTGTGGTTCGTAACGTAGCCGCAGGGTCTCTATCGAAACGGCTCGGCCTTGAAGAAGGCACACGCCTGCCACGCTCAATTATCGAATTTTATCATAAATCGGATGAGCTTGATGATCCTATGATCTCAGAAGAGCATATCACTGCTTTTGGTTGGGCCAGCCCGCAAGAAATCGATGAGATGATGGCCTTGTCTTTGAGAACCAATGACTTTTTAACAGGGTTGTTTTTAGGTATTGGTATTCGGCTGATTGATTTTAAAGTTGAATTTGGCCGTGTGCTTGAAAATGATATGATGCGCATTTTACTTGCTGATGAACTTAGCCCGGATTGCTGCCGCCTGTGGGATATCAGCACGGATGACAAGCTCGATAAAGATCGTTTCCGCAAGGATATGGGCGGCCTTATCGAAGCCTATCAAGAAGTTGCAAGACGGCTTGGGATCTTTATTGAAAGCAATGGCAACAATCATGATGGCCCAAAACTCGTCAAATCATCTTAAAATCGCGAAGAGCATTTAATTTACGGATAAAAAGTGCATTTTCAATACCAGAACTCTCCGCCGTCATTCCAGCGAAAGCTGGAATCTATAAAAATAAGATCCCTGCTCGCGCGCCGGAGTGTCTTTCTTCAAAACTGCAACTTTGGGGCCGGCGCTTGGCTGGGATGACGAAGTTGGTTTTACTTTTTTCATCATTTTACTAGAATTTAAGAGAACAATAAAATGAAAGCGCTTATAAAAGTTACACTCAAAAATGGAGTATTGGACCCTCAAGGCAAAGCGATTGCCGAGGCTCTAACATCACTTGGCTTTTCGGGTATTGATGATGTCCGTCAGGGAAAATATATTGAAATTAATCTAGAAAACACCAATGAAGCTGAGGCCAAAGAAAAAATCGATCAAATGTGCCAAAAGCTACTCGCAAATACTGTTATTGAAAATTATAGCTATGAATTACAGCCAAAATAGCATATATTTGCCATAGTGTTGTAAAAACTCTATTTTCATTTTCACTAGATTTGTTTTTCACGCGTTACCATATAAATTTATAAGCATAAAGATAGCTAGCCGAAAGAAAAACAGTGTCGCCTAGAAAAGACAGCGGAATACCCACCTCTTCCAAGTCTCGTAAGTCAAATAAAGACCACCCTCCCCTGCCAACCAAAAATGAAATTTTAGATTTCATTCGCCTCGCGCCTGATAAAGTCGGCAAGCGAGAGATTGCACGGGCGTTTCATATCAAAAGCCAACAAAAAATTGAATTTAAGCGCTTGCTCCGCGAAATGACAGAAGAAGGCCTGTTATCAGGTAATCGCAAAAGCTATGCCCAACCTGGTGTTATCCCGCGCATGGCTGTGTTGGAAGTGAAAGGACTTGATGAACATGGAGACAGTTTTGCCATACCTGTCAAATGGGACCGGGATACTGAAGGCCCTGAACCTAAAGTGCTGTTGAAATCAAACACGAATGGCAAAGGCCAAAACGACATTCCAGGAATTGGTGAACGTATTTTGGCACGCGTTACACCGCAAAAAGCTAAAGAAAAGGGGGATTATCCATATAACGCAATTGTCGTTAAGAAATTGGCTCAAAACAACCGTTCCACCCTAGGCATCTATCGCAAAATTGATGGCAAGGGCGGTCTTATTGACCCAATAGACAAGAAAAACCTCCGATCATGGAGTGTAGCGAAAGGCGATGAAAACCAAGCGCAAGATGGCGAATTGGTCAAGGTCGAGGTTCTTAAAGCTGGACGTTTTGGACTGACCAAAGCTCGGGTTAAAGAATGTCTCGGCAATCCTGACGATCAACAGGCCATTAGCCTAATTGCTATTCATGCCCACGGCATTCGAGATGAATTTCCAACACATGTCATTGCCGAAAGCGAAGAATTAGGCCCCTGCCCTTTGGAAGGCCGTGATGATTTGCGAAAAATTCCACTGATCACCATAGATCCAGCGGATGCACGGGATCATGATGATGCGGTCTGGGCATCCCCGGATGACAATCCAGAGAACAAAGACGGATGGGTGGTCATTGTTGCTATTGCTGATGTAGCCTATTATGTCCGTCCGGCCTCTGCGCTTGATTATGAAGGTTTAAAGCGTGGCAACTCCACATATTTTCCGGACCGGGTTGTGCCAATGTTGCCAGAGCGCATTTCAAACAACCTATGCTCTTTACGTTTTGGAGAAGAACGCCCCTGCCTGGCAGTGCGCATGGTCTTTAACAAGGATGGCCAGAAAATTGATCACACCTTCATTCGCGCTCTAATGACCTCTGCTGCCAAACTCTCCTATGAACAAGCTCAAGCTGCGATAGATGGAAAGACCTGTGAAATTACAGCACCCTTGCTTGATCCAATTCTTAAACCGTTGTGGAGCGCTTATAGGGCTGTACAAAATGCGCGCACAAAACGTGCTCCCCTTGAATTGGACATGCCCGAGCGGAAAATCATTCTAGATAACAAGGGACAGATTTCTGAAATCAAAATTCCACAACGACTTGATGCCCATAAGCTGATTGAAGAATTCATGATCCAAGCTAATGTGTGCGCAGCTGAAACACTTGAAGCAAAACGCTCACCACTCATTTACCGGGTTCATGATGCACCGTCAGAAGAAAAAATTGTCATGCTCTCTGACTTTTTGTCTACTTTGGATATCAAGCTCCCGAAATCAGGTGTCCTCAAACCGCAACATTTTAATGGAATATTGACCAAGGCAGAAGGCACTCCAACAGCGCACCTTGTCAATGAGATGGTTCTGCGCTCTCAATCACAAGCAGAATATACTCCGGACAATGCAGGACACTTCGGGCTTAATTTAAGACGCTATGCCCATTTCACCTCTCCCATCCGGCGTTATGCTGACTTGATCGTTCACCGCGCTTTGATATCAGCACTCATGCTAAGCTCAAAAGACGGTGAGAAAGATGGGATTACAGAAGCAGAAATTTCTGAACTGCCTCGCATTTCCGAGGATATTTCAGCAGCAGAACGTAAGTCCATGGCAGCTGAACGCGATACAGTTGATCGATTGGTCTCTTCTTATCTTGCCGACCATTTGGGTGCCACATTCGAAGGGCGCATTTCTGGGGTGACGCGCAGTGGTCTTTTTGTGCGACTTGCAGATAGTGGTGCTGATGGCTTTATTCCAGCATCCACAATGCATGATGATTATTACCGCTATGTTGAAACCCAACAAGCTCTGATAGGCGAGAGAACGCGTCAAGCTTATGTATTAGGAGACACTGTGAGTGTCCGATTGGCCGAAGTTGTCCCCAGCGCAGGCGCTATTCGTTTTGAACTGCTTAGTGACGGCAAACGTCTTAAGTCATTTCCAACACAACACAGATCTTCTAATAGATCTTCAAGACAACGGCCAACAACAAAATCAAAAAGACGTACCATTCGCCGTGCCGGAAGAAAAAAATAAGCCGCTTAGACACTTTTAAACCATCCAGAACTGTGGTTATTCTTATTTGCCTCTCTCTTTATGAAAATTTAATGGTTATGATAAACACTCTCTAAACGCGTTTAGAGCAGCATGTTTCATGCAATATTCTAATCTTTTTATTTTTACTATGCGTTATCATGTGAGTGTATATGGCTAAAATCGCGTTTGATAAGTTGCGGTTTGTTGTCGTTGACGACAATGCACACATGCGGCGTATTGTGAGAACGTTACTACGTGCTTTTGGGTCACGAGAAATCTACGAGGCAGAGGACGGTGCCTCAGGGCTAGAGGCTGTTGAGGCGTATTCTCCCGATATTTTATTAGCAGATATTAAAATGCCGATATTTGATGGAATTGAACTCACACAAATGATTCGCAATCCTGACGGCTCAAAACACCCCTTCTTGCCTATCATTGTTTTGTCAGCATATTCAGAGAAAAAACAAGTTATCCAAGCACGCGATGCTGGGGCAACAGAATTTTTGCGCAAACCTGTTTCTGCAAGCTCTCTATTTCGCCGCATCCAGAATGTCATTGAAAATCCAAGACCTTTTATTCGCACCCGTGATTTTTTTGGACCGGACCGGCGGCGTTACGTCAACCCTAACTATACCGGGGAAGAACGACGGCAATCTGAAGGTGATACCTATATGGTTGACCCTTCTGAGCTTTAGACATATAAAAGTTTAATGAACAAAGACATCAAGATTCCTGACATCCCTGAGCATCACCAAACCGACCCCTCAGCGTGTGTGTTCATTAAACCTGTGATGAAGCTAAAGGAAAAAGCAAAAGATGAAAATAGCAGTGACTTTGCTTTTGACGTACAGGCCATAAAAAAAGCTGAAATGGCGCTCTCAGAGCTATCAGAAAACTTTGAAGATTGGCTTCACGAAGAAATCGAACGCTTAATCACTGAGCGCGATAAGGTCGTAGCAGAGAATTTCTCGCCGCAAAGTGTTGACGCCTTTTACCGGGCTTCACATGACCTTAAGGGTCAAGCCGCAACTTTAGGCTACCCCCTTATAGGACACTTCTGTGCATCTTTATGCCGCCTGATTGATGCATACTTCGATAAATCTCACATTCCTGTACTTTTAATTAACCAGCATGTTGATGCTGCCAGGGCTATCCTTAAGGAAAAAGTCACGGACCCTAGCGATAAAAAAGCGAATATCCTACTCAAACAGCTAACAACTGTCACTGAAGAGTGCATTGAGCATGAACGCAAGATAGTTCATGATGTAGATGCTTTGTTTTAGAATGAATACGGCCTTCTGTGAAAGAGAAGGCCGTGTCATTAAAAACACTAGAAATTAATAGAATTAATGGCAAGACACAGGAATACGAACGGGATAACTGTTGTTCAACTCATTTGTTTCACGGATCTTGTCATAAGGATCGGCTTTAACAATAAGCCTGCGCCATCCTTTGAAAGATGATTTTTTGCGGAACAAACCAATGCGAACCTTAACTCGTGTGGTCTCCCCAGGAGCAAGGGAATTGATGCGGATATCGGCATCTTTAAAAGCACGGTTTTTATCATCATAAACTCTTACCAATGGTGATATTACCAGAGCTTTTGCGCGGCCAGAGCCTACATTTTTAATAACAACATCACCAAAAATAGCTGGTTCAACTGCATTACAAGCCCCAGTTGGATGTAAATCCGCTTTTAAAATGACCAAATCTGGCAAATCATTATACCCAGCATTTGCATGAAAAGCAGACGCTAGAATTGTACCACACAATGCAACACATAATGCAATCGTCTTAAAAACTTTCATAATATTATTCCTTATAAAAATACACACACAGCAATTGGTTAAAATATGAACAAATATTCATGTAAGTGAACATAAATTCATATTTATATAATATATATCAATATGTTCTAAAATTATATCAGAACAAAATGATCAATAATCAAGAGGTAAATTATGAAATTTTTATTTTAAATTTATGGTCAGAAAACGGCCAATTGCATTTATATGTCAGCTGTTGGATAAATTTTCAGGCTCTAAATTGTGAACCAGCTCATAAAGCTCTTGTGTTAAAGCTTTGCGTTTATGATGTTGCTGTAGCGTTTCAAACGATGTTACTGGGCCAATGTGAACATTGATATTTTTTCCAGCCATACGACGAAACTCTGCAATTAAGAACGAAACACGCAAGGTCAAACTCAAGCGACTAGCAAGATGGAAGACAAAACCATTTTGCCCCTCAAAATAAATTGGTAAGACTGAAGCTTCTGCTGAGCGAATAAGGCGGGCCGTAAAATTTTTCCATGGCAACTCTTGTGCTCGACCAAAAGGATTGCTTGCAGTCGCTACCCCTCCGGCTGGAAACACAATGATAGTCGTGCCAGAGCGCAGCAGGTCAATTGCCACCTGACGCGAGCGCATATTGGTTTCCATGGCATTCCTATTATCATCAAAATCTATTGGAATACCGTAGGGCAAAATCTCAGGAACCTTTAATAAATCTTTGTTAATCAGCACCTTAAAGGGCCGGCCAAGCTGTTCAGCCAATGACAGCATGGCAATGCCATCTGCTATTCCATAAGGGTGATTGGCAATCATTACCAGCGGCTCATCTGCTTTGATATCAGGTGGCCACTGTCCAACTTGATGAATGCTCAATGTAATTTTCAGCAAATGCAACATCTCTGCAATAGCTGCATCAGATTTGCCAACCACATCATTGCGCCAAACTTCATAGAGCGGAACAAAATAATCCCTGCCAGATAATTGCTCAATACGGTGGATAATCCAGCGCTGTAATGGCGTGTGCTCAGAATTGGCATAACTTAATTCTGGAAATTTCAAGGCGTTGCCCTCTTTGCTGGATAAACCAACACATCATTACGATACAATGCTTCAAGTGTTATTAGGAAGTTTAATAACTTCAACTTTCTTTAAGCCTATTACGCTATTTTTTACGAGGATGGTCCTAGGGCCTGTTGACGCTTCCATAAGATGAACGTTAACAAGCCCCTGAATGACATATCGTGTAAATATTAAGTTATTACTAGAAAAATATATGACCTTAAATCTCTTCCAAATCCAAGAGCATGGCCAAGAACTTGCGAAATTAAGGTCTCAGACAATAACATCTCATAAAACCTCAACACTCATTGCAAATAGCCTATGCGCCTTTTTGCTTACGGGCACGATCTTAGGCGCAATCTCCCTTTCATTTTTGTATACAGCAATACTCGAGGCAATGCAGAAAAGTTCCCTAACAAATATGTGGTTCGCAGGACTTGCCTTAAGTTTAATCCTCTTTCTCTGTTACAGCGCCTTTTATCTCTCTCGATATCTGACAAAGCCGATAGCACAACTCACATCCGCATCAGAAACATTCGCCGACAATAATTATATAGAAACTGTAGATGTCCAAGCTACAGGAGAACTTGGTATTCTTATTAAACGCTTTAATGAGATGGCCGATCACGTGAATAACGCAATTAAGGAACGTGATATGTCCATTATAAAGCTGAAGCGTAATGTGAAGCAGGCAAAAGAAGTCACAACAGCTAAAAGTCAATTTCTGACCCACATGAGCCATGAAATACGAACTCCTATGAATGGCATTTTGGGTATGGCTGAATTGTTAGAGCGTGATGAAACAGAGCCATCAAAGAAAAGACGACTGCAATCCCTTCTAACCTCTGGAAAACATCTGCTTGAAGTTATCAATGATATCCTGGATCTCTCTCGCATAGAAGCCGGCCACTTGACACTCAACAAACAAACTTTTGACATTCAAGATTTCTTAAGTGATATTTTCGAGCTTCTAGGTCGTTCTGCTCATAACAAGGGTGTAGAATTATTTTATTATATTGGAGAAAATGTACCCGATACACTATACGGTGATCCGTTGCGCTTACGCCAAGTGCTGATCAACCTTATTGGCAATGCCGTGAAATTTACTGAAAATGGTCGTGTTTATCTTAACGTAACATGCCCTGAACGCAATGGTCACAAAGCAAGGCTGCATTTTGAAGTACATGATACCGGCATTGGAATTAGAAATAATAATCTTTCCCAGCTTTTCCAAGCTTTTCAACAAAGTGACTCCTCAATCAGCCAGCATTACGGTGGAACTGGTCTTGGCCTTGCTATTTCAAAACAACTTGTTGAAATGATGGATGGCAATATAACTGTTGAGAGTTCTTTTGGTAAAGGCTCCGTGTTTAAATTTCAAGCCCTGCTAGATGTTCAAGATTATTATAAAACCTCTGATGAACATGAAGCGCACATTCTTAAAGATAAAAAAGTTATTGTCGCACAAAAGGACCCTCTTTCAATAAAATCAACATGTCAATACCTCAAACGTTGGAATATGCATCCAATACCCGTTTCCACTGGAGAGGAAGTCATTAAATTCATAAAAAAGGGATTAGCAACATCAAAAGAATGCTCTCTAGTCATAATAGACGATACATTGCCTGATATTACTGGACGAGAGCTTGTAACTCTCATAGCGCATAGTATAAATTTAACGCAGGATAAATCACTGCCTATTATTCTTCTCACAAACTTAGAAGAAAACAATACCAACCAGGATGGTCCTTTATTTCACCAACTCATCAAACCTTACAGTCCCAGGAATTTTTTAAAAACGATTCATGAAAGTCTGCAAAAAAATACAACACCGGCACTTCCTAAAACTATAGAAAAAACCGCAAAGCCCTATTCACAAAAGTTCAAAGCTCATATTCTTGTTGCAGAAGACAACCCGATAAATCAAGAATTAGCCTACGAACTTTTAACCGAACTCGGCTGCCAAGTTGATCTTGCAGACAATGGATTAGTTGCGCTTAAATCAGTACAGAGAAATGACTATGACCTCATTTTCATGGATTGGCAGATGCCCGCAATGGATGGACTGGAAAGTACACATAGAATACGTCAACATGAAAAGAGCAATAAAAAAGAGCCTGTTCCAATCATTGCCCTGACAGCAAACGCAATAGCAGGTGACCGTGATAAATGCCTTACAAGCGGAATGGATGATTATCTCAGCAAACCGTTTACGGCTTCTGATTTACATCGCATGCTAGACAAATATCTGAAGGCAACCCATACCGCGCTTGTTACTCCAAAACCTTGTAATCATAAGCCAGAACAACACTATACTGGTAATTCTCAGAATTCTCCTCTTGATAAAGCAGCTCTTGATCCTTTCCGAAACAAAGTCGCCATGCGAGGGGGCATGATGATTGACCGCTTGATCACGCAATATTTACGAACTAGCAATTTAGATATGAAAAGCTTAAGTGACGCTGTCTTCCAGAAAGATTTTGTGGCAATTGGATTAACGGCACATAAAATGAAATCAAGTGGGGCTGCATTGGGGGCAAATATCCTTGCAAATTTGCTCAAACAACTTGAGGTCTCAGCAAACAACCGAAGTGAAGAATTAAGCAACCAAATATTTGATAAAATAAAATCAGAATACGAAAATGTAAAAACGGCGCTTAACCAGGAATTAGAAGAGTCTAAAAAGCAACTTAAAAAAGTTAGCTAACACAAAGTAAACAAACGCAATTACCAGGCTCAGGACCTATAAATCAGTCCGCAAACTATAAAATTATATTAAAACTATACCAAGGATATGCATTTAAAATTTCATCTGATTTTAAATCATATGTTTTATATTACAACCAATACGTTAGATGACTAAGATAAGAGGGCGTCTTGGGTCTGTCATGCAACATCAAAATCATATACTCATCGTAGATGATGATCCGGTAACCTGCTTAACAGCAGAGTTCTTTTTGGACTATATGGATGGTTTTCAAGCAACTTCAGTGCAGAATGGTATTGAAGCTCTTGAGCTTATTGATAATCAAGCATCTCATTTTGATTATATTTTATGTGATCTTAAGATGCCAGAAATGGATGGCATTGAGTTTTTGAGAAATCTAAAACAACGTAATTTCTCTGGCAAAATTGTTATCATTAGCGGCGAGCATGATTCCGTCATCTCACTTGCAAAAGATCTGGCGCATGCACACAATTTAAGTATCATCGGAACGTTACAGAAACCTCTCAAAGAAAAAAATCTAAAAACGCTAATTTACGACAATCTTGATACTCAAGACAATGATCCGCTTAAGAATGAAAAAAGGCAAAGCGCTCAAACCAAAGAGGCCTTAAAAGCTGCAATTGAACAAGGTCACATTAAAGCATTTTATCAACCTCAAGTGAATCCAAAGCTTGGAAAAGTCGTCGGTGTTGAAGCGCTCGCGCGTTGGGATGATCCAGAAAAAGGCTTGATCCCTCCTATAGACTTTATCCCTCTTGCGGAAGCTGAAGGCATGATTGTCGATTTAACCGACGCCATATTCTTGAATGTTATTAGAGATATGCAAAGCTGGCAACAAACAGGGTTTACACCAACAACTTCTATTAATCTAAGCGCAGATGGATTATCTAATATTCATCTCCCAGATAAATTTGCTGAGATTATTGACAAAGCAGGATTGGACCGAGGAAAATTCGTCTTTGAAATTACAGAGAGCAAATTGCTCGAAAATAAAGCGGTTCCCATGGAAGTTCTGGCACGAATGCATTTAAAAGGGTTCGAACTTTCAATTGATGATTTCGGTACAGCTTATTCTAATATAGAATACCTGCAAAAATTCCCATTCAATGAACTTAAAATTGACCGAATTTTTGTTTGCAAAGCCGCGAGCAATGATAAAGCACAAGCAACTGTCGAAGCATGCGCCGAACTTGCTCGCAAATTGGGGTTAAGGGTCATAGCAGAGGGTGTTGAGACGCTTGATGATCTTAAAATTATCCTCGGGTCAAATATCGATATTTTCCAAGGTTTTTTAGCTTCCAGGCCGTTACCATCCGAAAAGCTTTTAAGTTGGGTTCACAATTACCATACTCATGAGTGGAAAAAAATCGCTTGCTAAAAAGCTCAGTCGGATACAACTATCCCTCAAATATAGCTGCTCTACCTTTATGCACATATTCGTGCAATCTAATATGGCCTTCAAGCGCTTTCAAACCGTTTTCATAAATAAGAGAATCTTCTGAACCGCTTGTGTTCATTAAACTCTCAACAGCTAAATATAACTGCGTTAATTCCCAAGTTACTTGATCTATTGAGGATCTTTTAAAAAGCTCCATATATTCTGGTCTCATATCCAAAGACACAAAAGGACTTTTTTGGATTAGCTTTTCAAGCGTATCTAGCCGCTCTAACCTCTCCTGAGGTGAGAGTTTCTGAACTTCTTTTACCTTCGGCTCGGGGAGCTTTTGATAATGCTCTACTTCCTGAATTCTATTAACTTCACGAGAGCCGGGTCTGATTTTTGCCATTTCAGGATCCTAAAAATTAATTTTCACATGTCTACTGGCTAGGGAAAGTGTAACGCTATCGCTGGTAATATTCTTTAGTTTCCAACCATTCTCAACTATTTGTCCTGTAGAAATACGTTTCCCGTTTGCAAGTACAACATATGGATTGGCGATATCAAACCAAACATACTTAATATTTGGCAAATCATCCTGAGTTGTTTTTTCTTCCGCCAAGTTGATAATTGTTGGCAGACCAGACTTCTGATCGTACCACTGCATAATATCGAGCCATTGTGAGTGTTGCGCTTTACTTACCTGACCTGAAACCTCTACACCACCTTCTTGAGTTATAGCAACAGACAACGGACCGAGCAATCCTTGGTCCTTTAGAGTTGTTGTGATTTGTTGAGCTAATCCTTCCGGTGATGTCTTTTCTTCAACCAGCGGAATTCCAGAAAATGACGGATTGTTAGCACCACTCATCATGTTTGCTATGATCATAAAGGTAAGGCCAATAATTGAGAGCAATAAGGCACCACTGCCTAATAATAAGCTTGATGACTTAAAAACAGAAAGACTTTTTAAATCTTTTAAAGCAATAGAAGATTGAGGTTTGTCCGCACTGCTGTTTTCTTGTAAAGCATTTTTGCTCGAAGACTTAGAAATCTTGATGGCACTCTTCTTGCGATCTTCAACAACAATTATAACTGATCCGATTGTAATATTGGTAGAACCGCGGACAGTGCGTGTTTCATTAATTTTGAGATCACCATAAATAGGAACTCTTACAGGAGCCGCAAGGCATCTTATAGTGGTTTTAAGCCCTAAGACATCCCTTTCAAACGACATTTGAACATGTAGAGGCTCAACCCCTTCGTCCAATAATATGATATCTGCACTATCATCTGAGCCGATAAAAATATTAGAATCTTCTATGAGACGTTCTGTCCCGGCCAAAAAGCCTGACTTTACCAATAAATAAACATTACTTGGAACCTGCTGCGTTCCAGAACCTAAAGAGAAGTTCTTAAAATTATGATTAATATATGATTTTACGAATTCAAAATCAGAACGAAAATCCATATCACTAACATCCACTTTATTAATCTTAAAAATAATTCTGCTATAAATAATATGATATTTTCTTAAAAAATCATATTATTAAATAGCCTGACCTGATCCAATTTATCAGACTGCACCATGCTGAGACATCAGTTTTGCCAAATCGTTAAAGAGATCTTTTGGAACATGTGAGCCAAGATTCACACCTTTAAGTTTTGCAACCATGTCATCATCATTAATAACTTGCAAACCTAGCTGGTTTGCTTTGGACAAGAAATCTTGATTACTCTCACCCGTTGCCTTGGCAACAACTGAAGGAACCCCTTCTTCATCTGCTATATAACGCATAGCAACAGAGCCCTTCTCTCCAGAAATAACGAATGTTGCAGATTCAATGCCAGCTTTAGCGCTCGAATTTAAAATCTCGCGATGCATGCGCTTTCTCTCTGAACGAACTTCTGGAGCACCGTATTGATCCTTATCTTCTCGCTTTTTCTCAGATTTACCCATTTTCATTTCATGCATAAACATCGCTGATTGTATTGGCATATCAATCAAAGCTACGATAAGGAGAATAAGAATTGCTGCAATAACGAGACGTATTGCTAACGTCTCACCAACCGCAAAAGTACAGTTGTAACCACATATTGGTGAATTAACCAAACTTTGTGCAAGCATCCATACAATACCAAAGGCTATACAAAACCAAAATGCTATTCGTACAATTTTTTGTGAGCCATCAATTAATGTCCGGCGTCCAAAAATCTTCTTGAACCCTTCAACGGGATTCAATTTTTCAAAGCGCGGTTTTATTGGATCTAAGGAAAATGGGATCCCTTTATTGTAGAGAATATTAGCCAAAATTATAGCGATAGTGATTGCAATTGCAATCGGGCTTACTAGTACAAGAATTGTTCTAAAAATCTTATCTGAAGCATATTGCAGGCCATTGTCCCAACTATAACTTGTTGCGTGAACTGAGGCGTTAAAAATATGCAATATTTGCTCAAATCCATAACCCAAAAATAGCAAAAAGAACGTAAACCCAATAACACCTTGCACCGCAGAGTACATATCAGGGCTTTTAGCAATTTGCCCTTTTTCTCTTTGCTTCTTAAGCTTTAAATTTGAGGCCTGGAGGCTTTTTTCTTCCGAAGTATCTTGGCTCATTGAAATATACTTTTTACAATAGAAAAAATTTCCATATTTTTAAATAAATTTTGATCTATATACTGCACGAAAATCATGGCCATTATAGGCAATGCAAGCAGGGTCATAAGATTTTTTATAGTAAATGAAATATCCATTGGACTAAATCCTTTGGCAATTTTAGCAGTAAAAACTAACACAAAATCTATTGTCATCAGAACAAACAAAATTGGCGCTGCAATAACCAATGCTGTGATCGTAATGTAATCAAATAAGCCTAAAATTGCTTTCGTGGCATCTCCTGAGAGAGCAGGCAAGCTACTTGTCATCGGCCAAACTTCAAAACTTCTATAAAGCATTTCCATCAAAAACCATGCGCCGCCCCCTGCGAAAAAAATCAAAAATGCAACCACAACTTGAACATGCGCAACTGTTGGTAATTCTCCACCTACTGGATCCTGCGCTCCAGCATTTGATTCTCCACGATAAGCATCAATCAGGCCCCCAGAAAACTGAACAATCCAAAATGGAATGGAAAGTAAAGTTCCAATGATAAGACCAATAATCAATTCTTTGATAAAAAATGTTGCTACCCAAAAAAATTGATAGGTCATAAAAAACGACAGAATATTCTGGTATTCATGGACAACAATAGGAATAGCTAATCCAAAAGTTATTCCCGTCCTTGCAACGTTTGCTTGTGGGAAAGCCCAAATGAAGCAAATAAAAGTTAACGTAAATCCAAGTGGTCTCATCATCGCAAAGGTGGTTGCAATAATTACCGACTGCACATTGTTTTGAATATAACTAAATGTCTCAATATCGATTGCCATAATCGTATTAGCCAACCCAATTTGGAAACTCGCGGAAAATAAGATCTGCTGAATTGTATAGTGGAGCTGTTAATGATGATCCCATAAAAATAAAGACTGAAACAATTGCGATAATTTTTACTGTTTGTGGCAAAGACTGATCTTGAATTTGTGTAATGGTTTGTAAAATAGAGACGCACAAGCCCAGAATTGTCGCCAATAAAAGCGGCGGTCCTGCCAATACAGCAGCATTATATAGCACCGTATAAAGCTGGTTTATTAAGATAGCATTTTCCATGTTATGTCCTTATACGCTATAGGTAAGCACCAGGCCTTGTATTAATTTCGTCCAACCACCAATCATAATAAATAATAAGAGTTTAAAAGGTACACTTAAAATTGTGGGGGGCACCATCATCATTCCCATCGCCATAAGAATAATCGTAAGAACAAGGTCAATAGCAACAAACGGGAGATATAATAAGAAGCCAATTTCAAAGGCGCGACTCATTTCGGTAATAATGAACGCTGGAACAAGTATAACAAGATCCTCTTTAGTCGTGGTAAATGCTGAGTCTTTCCAAATTTTTGCTGTTACACTTTGAAAATATTCTTTATGTTCCTCTCCAGTATTTCGGCTTATAAACTCCTGAACAGGCGCACTTGCTTTTTGCATAACATCCACCCAAGCCTCAATAGAGGTTGGCTCACCAGCCTCTTTGAACACCTCATAAATGGAGTGAAACACTGGCATAGATATATAAATTGCGAGCACTGTCGCAAAGGTTTGTAATATCAGATTTGATGGAACTTGCTGTAAGCCAAGAGCATTACGAATAATAAAAAAAACAATTGATAATTTTATGAAAGCCGTTGTGGTAACAACCATCAGCACCACAAGGCCCGATAAGAAACCAATGATCGCGAGTGAAAACGTTTCAGTCATTACTAAATATCCTATTGATCTGAACGCCCATAACCTCTCCTACTTTTGTAAGAGATCCTTGCCCAACCTGCCTACCGTTTGCAAAAATTTGCACTTTGGTTTGATCAGTATTCGGAAAATCAATTACTGTGCCTTCCTGATAGTTTTTTAGATCCTGAACACTGACGTCTTTACGGCCAATTTCGAAAGACATTACAACAGGAATTTCACCCAACATGCCGTTTTCACTATTATCTTCACTCATGATGCTTCGCTCCGTACTATATATCTTGCTGTTTAAATGAATATGACGTGATGGTTTTGAGGAAATACGTATTTTATCTCTACTACGCTGAGCTTGCCAAATAAGGTTCTGGTGAGCTAAAATTTGTAATAGGTCTGGGTTATAGTCTTCAAGAACGATAACATCTCCTCTCTCGAGTGATGCTGCTTGCCCCAAACGCATCTCAACGAACCCAACGCAAAGTTGTAGGGGAAGAAATTTGTAATGCTCAAGTGGAATATGCTGAGAAAGGTGGTTGTTATAAGAATTAAAAAAATTTTCTAAATCTTTAGATGTTCCATTTTCCAGTTCTACAGCAAAATAAAAAGGTTTTTGATGCCCCTGAATATTGACACAACCGCATAACATATCTTGTGTTATTTTTTTTTGCAGGTGATCGTCTTGCTTATAATCAACTGACTTTATTGTAAGTGCTGAATTTATTTTATTTTCATACTCAGCTAAAATCGGGTCCAAAGTGTACTCAAGCAGAAGAGCTGCATCCTCAGTGCTATAATCCTCCAAATTTGAAGGCTCTGTTAAAGAAAACAACTGAGTGAGCAACTCAGTCTCAAGACATAATTTGATGCGCCCCCCTTCTTTTTCAATGACGTATGTGACAGTGTTATTTAGTTCGAGCTGGTTTTGTAGTGGTTTGAGAGCTATTGAGACGTTCTGTTTATTCACCTGAAATGTATATTGGAAGTTGCTACGATACCAAACGTTCAACATCTCCATTTGACCTGGCTCAATCGATGGAAAATTGAACTTCTCACTATGAATGGGAAGTGTCTGTTTTCGCTCTAAATGAGCATTATCTCTCATTGTCAGAGGTTGCATCTCTATAAGCCTTATTGTTTATATCGAGGTATTCTAAAGCAAAAACTTTAAATTGTATCTCTGGCCACTAATAAAATTTCTTTTTGCGTTCGATCTTTAAGTTCGATCTTCTCAGAAAAGATGGTTATTTTTTCTAACCGCTTTTTTGCTTCTGCGTATGCTTTTTGATCTTCTTCGAACTTTTGCGATGCTTGTTGTGCGACATCCATCTGTATTTCAACTTGGTTACTCATATGCACAACCATTTCATCAAGTTCAGAAATGAAGCCACGTAACTTTGTTATTCTTTGTGTATCATTGTAATTTAAATCCGTTTTTTCACTCAAAAAATCATTGAGGTATTGCTTTCCTGTAAGCTTTTTTTTCTCTAAATCATCCTGATACTCTTCGAGTTTCTGTTTTTCTTTATTCATAGCTTCTTGCGACTCTTTCAAACGTGAAAGCGACGCTTTTTCACGGACTTGTGCTAACCTCAGAAGATCGCGACTTTTTGTCGATATCATAAACAAAAACTCCCTACGGTAATCAACCTTTGAAACTATACACAACTCGACAACTTATCTTTGTTTTTGAACTCTCTGACCTGCATTTACAGGGCTCTGTTTCATTGTTGGGCCAAGTTTAAAAAGAAGATTTTGCGTTGTTTGAAAAACGGTATTTTCATTAGCGCCTTGTTGAAATAATTTTTGGATGTTTGGCCGCAAACGGATTGCTTCATCAGCAAGCCCATCTGATCCACTTTTATATTCACCAACTTGGAGCAGCAGTTCAACTTCGTTATATTTTTGTAAAAGACTTCGAACATGTGAGGCTGCTTTTTTGTGTTGATCTGAGACAAGTTCATCCATAACGCGGCTTTTACTATCCAAAACATCAATGGCAGGATATTCACCTGCTTGCGCTTTTGTTTTGCTTAGAACAATATGACCATCTGTTAAACTACGCACCTCTTCACTAATGGGGTCGCCAAGGGCGTCACCTTCAATAAGAACAGTATAAAATGCCGTAATAGAACCTTTATTTGTACGCCCTGATCTCTCTAGAAGTTTTGGTAATTCTGAAAAAACAGAAGGAGGGAACCCTTTTCTGGCTGGTGGTTCACCTGTTGCCAGACCAACCTCTCTCAAGGCTCGCGCGTAACGCGTCACACTATCAACCAAAAGCAAAACATTTTTACCTTGATCTCTAAAATATTCAGCTACTGTTGTTGCAGTGTATGCGCCAACCACACGCTCCATGGACGGTCTATCTGACGTTGAAACAACAGTGACACAGCGGGAACGAAATTTGGCAGGAAGTTGCCTATCTAAAAACTCACGAACCTCACGGCCACGCTCTCCAATCAAACCAATAACACATACATCGGCCTCCACATTACGTGCAATCATACTCATCAACACTGATTTACCGCAACCAGGCTCACCGAAAATACCAATTCTCTGACCGTGTCCTGTCGTTGTCATGCTATCGATCACGCGAATACCAGTCATGCAAACCTTATCAATTAAAGGGCGATCTATCGGGTTGGTGGTGTCTTTGCGTACTGACCACATTTTATATTTTGATAAATCCAGTGCGGAACCATCTAATGGTCGGCCATATGCATCAATTGTTTTTCCGAGAAGGTCATTACCAACAGGAACTTTAAGCGGCTCATTGCGAGGTATAACTTTGGTTTGTACAGACAGCCCTACAGCAGAACCATATGGACTTAACAGGGCATCCTTATCTCGAACAGCAACAACCTCAGCTGGCACCTTACGCCCCTGGTCCGCATCAACAAGATCACACAAATCACCAATGCGTGCACTATCCAGTGTTACACGAACGAGCGGTCCAATGCTTTCTCGCAATACACCATAACGGTTTCTGCATTTTACAGCTGAAACTCTATCCGACACCTTTTCTAGCGTTTTCTCAAACGAATAAGAAAGATCAGGAAACATCATGAAGCATTCTCACTTTTGGTATTGGACTCCGTGTGCCCTAAACTGTCAAGAATATTACTGAATTGACTGTCCAAACTAATATCTAAAATTCCGCCTTCACTGACTAAAACACACTGTCCCGGCTCAACATTCGATGACAATTCAACAGCATCTATCGGACACCTGCCCGTATAATGTATGCTAAGCTGATCTATAGCATCCGCAGCGATAGTCTCATCGCTTGGATGTACTCTCAATTTTAATCCGATCTGACCATCCAAGTCAGCGATACCTTCTTTAATAATATGAAGAAAAATATCTTCTTTTTTAAAGTGACCAATAATTTTTTCTAAAGATTTAAAAACAAGATCAATAATAGCAGTATCACATTTTTTAAAATCTGATTTGAGCTGAGCCATAAAGTTCAATGTCTTAGCATTGAGCTGCTTCTCTGCTTTAATTTTTTCGTCATGACATATGCTCTCTTTTAATTTTTCAGCCTCTGCTTTAGCATTTTCAATAATTTCTTGTGATTTTTGTTGAGCTTTCTCGATAATATTTTTTGCTTCTTTTTCTGTTTCCGTCAAAATATTAACAGAATCCAGCTTTGCTTTACCAATAACATTGCTCGCCTCTAAAATTTTGGCCGCATCATCCGCTTTGATAACACGGTATGACATTCCTAAAGAGGCAATTGACTTTTCTGTAGAGCTATTATGATCCATTATTTCTCTCAAGCACCATTTCAACTGCTGTTGTAACCGCTTCTTTATCTGATAAATATTCTGAGGATATTTCAATCTTAGGGATACGTATCATCAAGTCTAATGCGATATCACTTGGAAAGCTTTGAGCCCAAATAAAGATACTCGTGTGTCCAACTTTATCAATTTGTTGTTGTAGCTCAACTGGCTCCAAACCATAATCAATAAGAGAGAAATCTAAAAAATCTAACGCAAATCTTATGTCCTCTTTGTGCAGAGATTTAATAAGATCTTGCGCCTTACGACTATTTAAGAGTGACTTAATAGTGCTGGAAAATAAGATGAGGCCAATTTGCCGGAAAATAATATCTCGGGATGTGTTAATGTATGTACTAACTAGAGTCTTTTGTTTTTCAGGTAATTGATCGTATAATAATTCTGTGTTTGTATTTACATTGCTTGGCTCTAAACCAAACTCCAAACCTGCTTGATCAACTATCTTTTGCTTAAGCCGGTCTGCCAACCTTGATGTTGCCTCAATTGCGCTACGAATTTTTTTTGATTTTATTGACGCGCCCCAGCTTTCTTTCCAACTCTCATCTATGACAGATAAAGACGCGGGCTCTATAACAGCACTTGGGCTATTCTCAGCACTCTGTAAATCTTGAAACATAATTTAAATGCGCTTAAGATCTCTTCGGCCGCATGTAGAGAGCTATAATAATACACGCACCAGCAGCACCCAGAAAGATAAGGGCAATAAACTGTAAAATTGACGTGCTGCTTCTAGATCCTAATTTTGCTGACGCATTATTATAATCAGCATAAGATATTGGAAGCTTAGCTCCTGACGACACTTGTCCATACTCCTGGCCATTAAATCTTTGGGTGCCAGCTAAATTCATATCCTTGATTTCAGAGGTTGGACCAGATTGTGCGTTTTGTTGAGACTGTCCAGAAGGCATAATCACAATAGAAACATTTTCGTAGCTTACGCCACTTACACTATGGGCAACAAACTGTTTGATTTTGGGCTGCAAACTATACATATCTGCTCCCTGATTGTGCAAAATCATAACGGCTGCAGTTGCTTTATCTGTTTTTGTGCCAAATCGGGTCTTCTCTGGTATCATAACATGAACACGTGCAGAAACTACGCCATCTATTTCTGAGAGACTTTTTGAGAGCTCTTCATTAAGGGCATGAATAAAGCGTGCCCGCTGTTCAAAGGGAGTTTTAACTATAGTATCGCTACTAAAAATATCCCCAAATGTTTTGAATTTCTTTTTAGGATACCCTTCAGCAGAGAGAACTTTCACAGCTTCTGTAAAATTCGATCCATCAACAAGGAGAGAAAAATTCTTTTCATCGTCCTTCTGTCGCCTAGCAGAAATACCATTTTTTTCTAGTAGCATAACCATCATGTTGATATCACGCTCTGGAATATCAGAATAAAGAATTTCCTTACACCCACTTAATGCAAGCGTTAGGCATGCAAAAACAAAAAATTTTCTTAAAGAACCAAAATGTAATTTTGAAGCGGATTCTTTATGGGAAGTATCAAGCATATTCTACTCACTTAGGCTGAGGGAATTATAAGTGTTAAAGTATTTCGGATGAGCTTCAAACAAAGCTAATGTTTCATATGCATAACTTATCATAAGCACATTAGATTATGAACTTAATTTGCGCTCTAAGAGATACAAATAATGCGTAGGGAGGAGCTAACTTACTAGAAATACTAAGGGTTTAAAGTGATGGGCATTAGAGAAAATTACGTAGATTATCTAAGTAGTTTAATAGGTAGTATTAACGTTTAATACTAACTCAGCGCTAAATTGAAACTGTGTTATAGTCTGAGAAGTTTTAATAAGATTGTTGAGTCTTAAGCATTTGGGCTCAAGGAGGCTTTGTACCTCACATCAACAAAAGACAATATTTGATCCAATGACTGGCCTTCTGCATAATTAAGAATGGTGTCAAATATATCTTGATATTTTGCGGAGGAGACATGCTGAAAGTCGCTTGTTATATCCTCAGCAATAAGCTCTATTGGTTCTTGGTTGAGAGAGTTATCAAAACCATCACTTTTGTAACTGCTTTGCCCGGCATTCTTTTTGGCTTCAATGTAATTTTCAATGAGGACGTCTAAATTTGCCTTCACGTAATCTCTAAAATTGTCATTTACTGCCGATTCAACAGGTGTATCCGACGCATTAAAAGATGATATCTGGCCGTTTAACGAACTAATAGATGAAGAAGGAAGCATATGCTACAAGTCTCAATTAAATATCTACACTAACCAATTTAACCTAAACACAAAAATATCTCTTATAGTTTTATAATCTTGATATAGATAGCTATAGTAATATAAAATGGAAAGAGATAAAATACAAATATTGCCCCTTACTAC
>JBCCCO010000047.1:0-20812 GCA_039033475.1 Pseudomonadota bacterium
AGATGGTGATGCCAGGTGATAACGTTGAGATGGAAGTTGAATTGATTGTGCCGATTGCGATGGAAGAGAAACTTCGTTTTGCGATCCGTGAAGGTGGCCGTACGGTCGGTGCTGGTGTCGTCGCAGGAATTATTGAGTAAAGAAATATTGGAGAGGCGTTCTTAACAAAAATCTTAAAGAACGCCTTTTCTCATTGGGGTTAGAGCTAATGCAAAGTCAAAATATTAGAATACGGCTGAAGGCGTTCGACCATCGCGTTCTTGATGCTTCGACAAAAGAGATCGTGAATACGGCAAAACGTACGGGAGCTGAGGTTCGTGGGCCCATTCCTTTGCCAACGCGCATTGAGAAATTTACTGTCAACCGGTCACCCCACATTGATAAAAAGAGCCGTGAGCAATTTGAAATGCGTACTCATAAAAGGCTCCTAGATATTGTAGATCCAACACCGCAAACAGTTGATGCTTTGATGAAGCTTGATTTGGCCGCTGGTGTTGATGTTGAAATTAAATTGTAAGAATATTTAAATATTTAAAAGTTGAGGACAGAGGCCATGAGGTCAGGTGTCATAGCAAAAAAAATGGGCATGACCCAAATTTTCACAGAAAACGGTGAGAGCATCCCTGTGACAGTTTTAAAAATGGAAAACTGTCAGGTCATTGCACAGCGCACAGAAGAGAAAAATGGGTATAACGCTCTCCAGCTTGGTGCTGGAGTGGCAAAAGTCAAGAATGTCTCAAAAGCAAAGCGCGGCCATTTTGCGAATGCAAAGGTTGAGCCCAAACAAAAGTTGGTGGAATTTCGTATCGATGCGGACAAAATGATTGATATTGGTGCAGAGATTACAGCTGATCATTTCATTGCAGACCAGTTTGTTGACGTATGCGCAACAAGTATTGGTAAGGGCTTTGCCGGGGCTATGAAGCGCCATGGTTTTGGCGGTTTGCGTGCATCTCACGGTGTTTCAATTTCTCATAGAAGTCATGGGTCAACTGGACAGTGTCAGGATCCTGGTAAAGTCTTTAAAGGCAAGAAAATGGCTGGCCATATGGGGGCTACGCGAGTGACAACGCAGAATTTGCGTGTTGTAAAAACAGATGTTGAAAGAGGTCTTGTTCTCGTACGCGGTGCCGTTCCCGGCTCAAAAGGGGCTTGGGTTTTGGTGCGTGATGCTGTTAAGAAAGCTTCACAGGATGGTTTGCCTGTGCCAGGTGCATTTCGGATGCCAGAAAATCTAGCTGAAGGCGGTGCCAACAAAGATACATCCGTTGGTGATGATGGCAATCAAGAGAAGGGCCAAGAGTAATGCAAGCAGATGTGAAAACAATTGATGCTGAAAAATCTGGCACCATCGAATTATCAGATGATATTTTTGGGTTAGAACCAAGAGTTGATATTTTACATCGCATGGTGAAGTACCAGCTTGCAAAGCGTCAAGCTGGGACACACAAAACAAAGACCCGTTCTGAAATTACAGGACGTGCTGGCAAGTCTGTTCGGCAAAAAGGTTCTGGTGGGGCGCGTCATGGTAACAAAAAGGCCAATATTTTTCGCGGCGGTGGTAAAGCATTTGGTCCCGTTCCAAGAAGTCATGCAATTGGCTTGCAAAAGAAGGTAAGGTCTCTTGCTTTGCGCCATGCACTTTCAGCAAAAGTTAAATCGGATGAATTGATCATTGTTGATGAGGCAAAGCTTACAGATCCTAAAACTTCAGACTTGAAGAAAAAGCTTGAAAAGCTTGGAGTGAAATCAGCGCTTGTAATTGATGCTAGTGAGATTGAACCTAATTTTGTTTTGGCTTCGCGAAATATTCCGAATATCGACGTGTTATCCATTCATGGAATTAATGTTTACGATATTCTGCGCCGTGAAAAACTGGTTCTGACAAAAGCAGCAGTTGATGGGTTAGAAGCCCGGTTTGCCAAGAAGGATACAAAAGCATGAACCAAGAGCAAGCCTATGATGTTTTAGTTGCTCCTGTGATTACAGAAAAAGCAACAATGTTGTCTGAGAATAATCAAGTTACTTTTCGTGTTCGCAAAGCAGCGACTAAGCCTCAAATAAAACAAGCTGTAGAGATGCTTTTTAATGTGAAGGTAAAGGCTGTAAATACGCTGAACCGTAAGGGCAAGTTAAAGCGTTTTCGTGGCAGACTTGGGCGCCAGAGCGATATTAAGAATGCAATCATTACCCTGGAAGAAGGCCATTCTATTGATGTGGCGACCGGGTTATAAAAGTTACTGCACACAAAGGACAGTAAAAAAATGGCATTAAAAACATTTAGACCAACCACACCGAGCCAACGTCATCTGGTTATTGTTGACCGCGGGCAGCTGTGGAAAGGTAAGCCCGTTAAGGCTTTAACAGAGGGCAAGACAAAGAATGGTGGCCGTAATAATGCGGGTCGTGTGACAGCGCGTCGTCGTGGTGGCGGCCACAAGCAGGCCTACCGTTTGGTTGATTTTAAACGTACCAAGCGTGATATTCCGGCGATTGTTGAGCGCATAGAATATGATCCAAACCGTACTGCATTCATCGCTTTAATCAAGTATGAAGATGGTGAGCAGTCTTATATTCTTGCACCGCAGCGTTTGGCAATTGGTGATAAAGTTATCTCCGCTGATAAAGTGGATGTTAAGCCAGGCAATACTATGCCGCTTAGCAATATGCCGATTGGAACGATTGTACATAACGTTGAGCTAAAGCAAGGTAAAGGTGGTCAGATCGCAAGATCAGCGGGCACGTACGTTCAACTCGTAGGACGCGATTCTGGATACGCGATTCTAAAATTGAACTCTGGCGAGACTCGTATGGTTCGGGCAGAATGCATGGCAACTGTTGGAGCAGTTTCAAATTCGGATCATTCAAATATTAAATTGGCAAAGGCTGGACGTAAGCGTTGGTTAGGGAAACGGCCACAAGTTCGTGGTGTGGCAATGAACCCTGTTGATCACCCGCATGGTGGTGGTGAGGGGCGTACCTCAGGTGGCCGTCATCCTGTAACCCCTTGGGGCAAACCCACAAAAGGAAAGCGTACACGTTCAAATAAGAGCACGGATAAGTTAATTGTTCGCTCACGCCATATGAAGAAGAAACGATAGATAACAGATAAAGGAGACAAGCGGTGGCACGTTCAGTTTGGAAAGGTCCGTTTGTTGATGGATATTTACGAAAAAAAGTCGATAAAGCGCGGGAAACAGGCTCAAATGCTGTAATTAAGATTTGGAGTCGTCGCTCAACGGTATTACCGCAGTTTGTAGGGCTCACTTTTGGGGTTCATAACGGACAAAAGCATATACCGGTATCGATTTCTGAAGAAATGGTCGGTCATAAGTTTGGTGAATTTGCGCCAACGCGGACGTATTATGGACATGGTGCCGATAAAAAGGCAAAGAGGAAATAGGTATAATGGGAAAGCCTAAAGCAGAACGCAGACTAGCTGATAATGAAGCTCAAGCTATCGTGAAAAATCTGCGTATTAGCCCGCAAAAGCTAAACTTGGTTGCTGCAACTATTCGTGGTAAGCGTGTTGATAAGGCTTTGGCTGAATTGCAGTTTTCACGCAAGCGCATTGCACAAGATGTTAAGAAAACACTTGAGTCGGCAATTGCAAATGCAGAGAATAATCATGGTCTTGATGTGGACGCACTGATGGTTTCAGAAGCTTATGTTGGCAAGAACCTGGTGATGAAACGTTGGCAAGCCAGAGCACGTGGCCGTGTTGGACGTATTTTAAAACCGTTTTCACAGTTGACTGTGGTGGTTAAAGAAGTTGAGGAGGCAGTCTGATGGGACAGAAAGTCAATCCAATCGGATTGCGTTTGGGGATTAATCGTACTTGGGATTCTCGTTGGTTCGCCGACAGTAACGAGTATGGCAACCTATTGCATGAAGATATGCGTATTCGCGAATTTATTATGAAATCACGCAGAGCAGCAGGTATTTCAAAAGTTGTAATTGAGCGGCCACATAAAAAATGTAGGGTCACTGTTCATACTGCGCGTCCTGGTATTTTGATTGGTAAAAAAGGCAACGATATTGATGTGTTGCGCAAAAAACTGCTCAAAATGACAGACTCTGACGTTCATTTGAATATCTTAGAAGTGCGTAAGCCTGAGATTGATGCCACGCTTGTGGCTGAAGGCATTGCACAGCAGTTGGAGCGACGGGTGGCATTTCGCCGGGCGATGAAACGTGCTGTTCAATCTGCGATGCGCTTAAATGCACTTGGTATTCGCATTAACTGCGCAGGCCGTTTGGGTGGTGCTGAAATTGCTCGGACAGAATGGTACCGTGAAGGCCGTGTGCCATTGCACACATTGCGTGCGGACATTGATTATGGTACGGCGCGTGGCAGCACAGCGTATGGAATAATTGGCATTAAAGTTTGGATTTTCAAAGGTGAGATTATTGAGCACGATCCCATGGCGCAAGAACGCCGTGCTCTTGATGCTCAAGAAACTGGCAGCAGTAAGCGCGCCTCAGCAAGATAAGATTTTTAGGCAGAGTGTGAACACATGTTACAACCGAAAAAAACAAAATTTCGTAAAGCCCATAAAGGTCGCATCAAAGGTGTTGCCAAAGGTGGCACAACTTTGAACTTTGGATCATACGGTCTGAAGGCTGTTGAGCCTGAGCGGATAACAGCACGCCAAATAGAGGCTGCACGGCGCGCGATGACACGCCACATGAAACGTGCTGGACGTGTGTGGATTAGAATTTTCCCCGATGTTCCTGTTTCGAAAAAACCGACAGAGGTGCGTATGGGTAAAGGTAAAGGGACGCCTGAATATTGGGCAGCGAGAGTTAAGCCAGGCCGTATTATGTTTGAGCTTGATGGTGTGCCTGAAAGTCTTGCACGAGAAGCCTTGGAACTTGCAGCAGCAAAATTGCCAATTAAGACGCGCTTTGTGATGCGTATTGGTGAGGGAGCATAAGGCGATGAAAACAGAAGAACTTCGTGATATGACACCGGATCAACTCCAAGATGAGTTAATTAAGTTCAAGAAAGAACAATTTAACTTACGCTTTCAAACTGCAACGGGCCAATTGCAAAATACATCCCGCGTTCGTCAGGTGCGCCGGACGATTGCACGGATTAAAACGATAACGAAGCAGAAACCACTAGAAGCTGCTGAATAGATTAGGATTTAACAGTTATGCCAAAGCGAATACTTCAAGGGACTGTGGTGAGTGATAAAAACGACAAAACCGTAGTTGTCCGGGTTGAGCGTCGTTTCACGCATCCTCTGTTGAAAAAAACAGTGCGTCGGAGCAAGAAATACCATGCTCACGATGAGGCAAATACATACAAAGCCGGAGATATGGTCCGCATTGAAGAATGTCCTCCAATCTCGAAAAATAAGAGATGGACCGTTATTGCAGAAAATACAACAGGTTAAAGTGATATTTAAAGACCTGTTATTTTAAATGGCATCTATGAGGTTTTATACCTCTTTGCTGGAACTATTCGAATGATTTTAAAATATCTCTTGAGTTGGATTTAAAAATCAGACTTAGGACAGAGTTTTAGATCGGTAAACACAAAAAAGCTTTAGGCAATAGGTTTAAAGCATAACATATAAGAGCTGACGTCATGATACAGATGCAGACAAATCTTGATGTCGCTGATAACTCCGGGGCACGGCGTGTGCAGTGCATTAAGGTGTTAGGCGGCTCAAAGCGTAAATACGCTTCAATTGGTGACACGATTGTGGTGAGTGTAAAAGAAGCAATACCACGTGGCCGGGTAAAAAAAGGCCAGGTTATGAAGGCGGTTATTGTGCGCACAGCCAAAGGGGTGCGCCGTGTGGATGGAAGTTTAATACGTTTTGATCGTAATGCTGCAGTCCTGATTAACAATCAGGGAGAGCCAATTGGAACTCGTATTTTTGGTCCTGTGACACGCGAACTTCGCGGCAAAAGCCACATGAAAATCGTGTCTCTCGCTCCGGAGGTATTGTAACATGGGCCAGAAACCTAAAATAGCTTTAAATCATAAACTCAAAATGAAAAAAGGCGATCATGTTGTTGTGATCACGGGGAAAGATAAAGGTAAGAATGGTGAGATTTTAAAAGTTTTACCAAAAGAAAACAAAGCAGTTGTCAATGGTGTGAATATGGTACGCCGTCATCAGCGTCAAACGCAGACGCAAGAAGGTGGCATTATCAATAAAGAGGCACCAATTCATATTTCAAATTTGGCAATTGAAGATCCTAAAGACGGGAAGCCAACACGGGTTGGTATGAAGATATTAAACGATGGCAGAAAAGTGCGTTATGCCAAGCGTTCGGGAGAAGTGATTGATGGCTGAGACACAATATGTGCCGCGGATGAAAAAGCACTACTTGGATAAGGTCAAAGGGGATCTTAGGAATGAATTCAAGTACGCCAATCCTATGCAGATTCCAAGGCTTGAAAAGATTGTTTTAAATATGGGTGTTGGCGAAACGGTTGCCGATACGAAAAAAATTCGTTCAGCGGTTGAGGATTTATCGCTTATTGCAGGGCAAAAGCCTGTCATTACAAAGGCGCGTAAATCAATTGCTGGTTTTAAAGTGCGTGAAGACATGCCCCTAGGTGCGAAAGTGACTTTGCGTAAAAACAGAATGTATGAGTTTGTTGACCGGTTGATAAACATTGCTTTACCCCGTGTTCGTGATTTTCGGGGCTTAAATCATAAAAGTTTTGATGGGCGTGGAAATTATGCGCTCGGTATCAAAGAGCATATTGTTTTCCCTGAGATTGACTATGATAAAGTTGATGTCATGTGGGGAATGGATATCGTGGTGTGTACATCCGCGCAGACAAATGATGAAGCTCGTGCGCTTCTTAAAGGTTTTAACTTCCCATTTCGTAACCAGGGGCAATAAAGCGCCAGCTGGATTAATGGAGGAACAATGGCAAAAAAAAGTGCTATCCAAAAAGATTTGAAACGCCGTGACATGGCAAAGCAATATGCCAATCGTAGGGAGCGATTGAAGCAGACGGCAAAAGATGAGAGTCTGCCTGCTGAGGAGCGCTTTTTAGCGCGTCTTAAGTTGGCGAAACTTCCGCGGAATTCTTCAAAAACGCGGGTTAGAAACAGGTGTGAGCTAACAGGTCGTCCACGTGGGTTTTATCGTAAGCTTAAGATATCACGTATCGCCTTGAGGGAACTTTCCTCGCAAGGGCTCATTCCAGGTATGGTAAAATCTAGTTGGTAGGGGAAAGACGTCTATGACAATGACGGATCCCTTAGGGGATATGCTCACTCGGATCAGAAATGCTCAAATGCGCCGGAAGTCGAAAGTTTCGACACCCGCATCTAAACTGCGTAAACGCGTTTTGGATGTATTGCAGGATGAGGGCTTTATTCGAGGATATGCAGAAGTTGATTTCAGTGGTGGTAACTCTGAATTCGAAATAGAATTGAAATACTTTGATGGCTATCCGGTCATTAAAGAAATTAGCCGGGTGTCAAAACCTGGAAGACGGGTTTATTCTTCAGTGAAGAATTTGCCAACAGTTGCCAATGGTCTTGGCGTTGCTATTCTCTCGACACCAAAAGGTGTGATGTCAGATGCAAAAGCGCGGCAAGAAAATGTTGGTGGTGAGATTCTATGTAATATATTCTAGAGCATTGTTGTGTATATGCTTTTATGCTCTAAAATTTTGTAATAATTAATTTTTATAAGCTCAAAAATATGCTTTTGAGTATTATTAAGTGGGTTTATTAGGAAAGGGTTGTACCATGTCCCGGATAGGGAAAAGAGCCGTGACGATCCCTGAGAAAGTTGAGGCTAAAGTTGATGGCCAAACCGTCAGCGTAAAAGGCCCAAAGGGTGAGCTATCAGTGATATTGGTAGATGACGTGACTGTTAAGAAAACAGATGACGGTATTCAAATTGATCCATGTAATGACACCAAAAGAGCGCGCTCAATGTGGGGTATGTCTCGCACGTTGGTCCAAAATCTCGTGGTTGGTGTGACTGAAGGGTTTAAAAAGACACTTGAAATTAATGGTGTTGGTTATAGGGCGGCTCTCAAAGGCAAGGATTTGCAATTGCAGCTCGGATTTAGCCATGAGGTATTACATGCCATACCAGATGGTATTAAAGTGGAATGTACAAGCCCTACGAATATCATTATTTCAGGCAGTGAGAAACAAAAAGTAGGGCAAGTTGCTGCTGATATTCGCAGTTATCGTCCGCCAGAGCCATATAATGGTAAAGGTATAAAATATGCCGATGAATATATCTTCCGCAAAGAAGGTAAGAAGAAATAGAGAGTTTCGATAAATGCACAGATCAGCTACTGGAAGTAAGCGCCGTAAAATGCGTGTTAGAAAACACATTCGAAAGGTCACTCAAGATCGTGCACGCTTGTCGGTGCACCGCTCATCGAAGCATATTTATGCGCAAGTTATTGATGACAAGAGTGGTAATACGGTTGCAGCAGCCTCGACTTTGGATAAAGACTTGCGTTCATCCCTGAAGACAGGTGCTGATTGCGACGCTGCTAAGGCTGTAGGCAAACTCGTGGCAGAACGCGCTGTTAAAGCTGGTGTGGAGCGTGTTGTTTTTGATCGCGGTGCTTTTTTATACCACGGTCGCATCAAAGCGCTTGCAGATGCAGCAAGAGAAAGCGGATTGAATTTTTAGATTTTATGCTTGGGCGTCATCCCAGCGAAAGCGGGGATCTCCTAGCAACTCTTTTTAGATTTCCGCTTTCGCGGAAATGATTACTGGGATGTTATGGGTAGTAGGTTCAAAATTCTTTATAGATAAAAAGCATTTATTATAATGCTGAAAGACCATAAAAACCATAGAAACAAGTGAATTACGATTTTGAAAGGACATGAAATTGGCAAGACCACAAGCAAAAGAGCGCGATGATCGCGATAATGAGTTTATCGATAAGCTTGTTCATATCAATCGTGTGGCAAAAGTTGTGAAGGGTGGACGTCGTTTTGGTTTCGCAGCCTTGGTCGTTATTGGTGATCAAAAAGGGCGCGTCGGGTTTGGTCATGGTAAGGCCCGCGAAGTGCCTGAGGCCATTAAGAAAGCAACAGATTCTGCTAAGCGGCGCATGATTAAAGTACCTTTGAGAGAAGGGCGGACTCTTCATCATGATGTGAGAGGGCATCATGGGGCTGGGCATGTTATCTTACGGGCGGCGCCTCCGGGAACAGGTATCATTGCAGGTGGTCCAATGCGTGCTGTTTTTGAAACTTTAGGTATTCAGGATGTGGTTGCCAAGTCAATTGGCACATCAAATCCTTATAATATGGTGCGGGCAACATTTGATGCTCTCAGACGTGAAGACAGCCCAAGAAGTGTTGCTGCACGTCGTGGTAAAAAGGTAAGTGAAATTGTTGCGCGGCGCAGAGATTCCGTTGGTGAGGCTCATTCTCAGGCATAGAGCCGTTATTCTATTTGAGTGAAATATTATGGCAAAGACATCTGAAAACACAATTACAGTTGAGCAAATTGGAAGCCCAATACGTCGCCCTAAAGATCAGCGGGCAACGCTTATTGGTCTAGGACTGAATAAAATGCACCGCAAATCAACATTAAAAGATACGCCTCAGGTGCGTGGTATGATCAACAAGGTCAAGCACCTGGTGCGAATTGTTGAGGCTTAAGGGACAAAATCATGCGATTGAATGAATTACGGGATAATCCTGGCGCGACGAAAGCCCGAAAACGTGTCGGGCGCGGTATTGGTTCTGGTAAAGGTAAAACTGCTGGACGTGGTGTCAAGGGGCAAAAATCGCGCTCTGGCGTGGCGATCAAAGGGTTTGAAGGCGGTCAGATGCCAATTCATATGCGTTTGCCAAAACGTGGGTTTAACAACCCATTCGCAAAGGAATACAACGAAATTAATTTGGGCAAAATTCAAGAATTTGTTGATCATGGAAGAATTGATCCCTCAAAAACTGTGACAGTTCAATACTTGGTTGAAACAGGTATCGTTCGCCGGGCTAAAGATGGGGTTCGCTTGCTTGGCAAAGGGGAGTTGAAAGCAAAAATTGATTTTGAAATTGCTGGTGTTTCTGCAGGGGCCAAAAAGGCTGTTGAAGCTGTAGGTGGTTCTGTAAAGATTATCGCCCCAAAAGAGATCAAAAAAGAAGAAAACCCAGCACCATAATCACTTAATTTTTTTAGGTACGGATGTGTGGAACTTTAAAGTGCAAGTCCTAATACTATATTATCAGATACCCAAAAACATTTTGCATTTGTTTCAGAGAATTCATACGTATACTGTATTCGTTTTGCATGACCTTTTCGTTTTAGGGTGTGGGAATAAACAAAAAATGACGCACGCTATTTCATTTCCCGGGAGCATATAGCAAATGGTTTCTGCCGCAGAACAGCTTGCTGCCAATCTGAACTTTTCAGTCTTTTCCAAAGCTGAAGAGTTAAAAAAACGGATTTGGTTCACGTTAGGCGCTTTGATTGTCTATAGGGTGGGAACTTATATTCCACTTCCTGGTGTTGACTCCATTGCTTTTACGCAGGCTTTTCAGTCTCAGGCTGGTGGCATTCTTGGCATGTTTAATATGTTTGCCGGCGGTGCCGTTGAACGTATGGCAATTTTCGCCCTCAATATTATGCCATATATTTCTGCGTCTATTATTATACAGCTTATGACAACGGTTTCGCCGCATTTGGAGCAACTCAAAAAAGAAGGTGAGACAGGGCGTAAAAAAATCAATCAATATACGCGGTACGGTACGGTTTTTCTGGCAGCTATCCAGGCTTTTGGAATTGCGTCTTTGTTGCAATCGCAGAATATTGTTTTGCCACAATATGCGGGTTGGTTTTTCACCTTTACCACAGTAATTACCCTTGTTGGTGGAACTATATTTTTGATGTGGCTTGGCGAGCAGATTACAGCCCGTGGTATTGGAAATGGTATCTCACTTATCATTTTTGCAGGTATTATTGCTGAATTTCCTGCAAGCATTGCCAGCATTCTGGATTTAGGGCGAACGGGCGCGCTTTCAACGGCTGTTATTCTTGGCCTGTTTGTAATGGCGATTGGCGTGGTGGCTTTTATCGTTTTCATGGAACGGGCGCAGCGTCGTCTTTTGGTGCAGTACCCGAAACGTCAGGTCGGCAATCGTGTAAGTCAAGGTGATACCTCTCACTTGCCATTAAAACTCAATACCGCTGGTGTTATTCCGCCGATATTTGCATCATCACTGCTTTTGCTGCCTGTAACGTTTGCGGCAGCGACACAAGGTGGACCGCAGTGGTTGATTGATGTTACGGCGATGCTTGGTCAAGGCCAGCCATTGTTCCTCGTTATCTATGCAGCACTGATTATTTTCTTTGCGTTTTTCTACACAGCCATTGTTTTTAATCCGAAGGATACTGCGGACAATTTGAAGAAATACGGCGGGTTTATTCCAGGGATACGCCCGGGCCAGCGTACAGCAGAGCACATTGATCATGTATTGAGTAGAATTACAGTTGTTGGAGCTGGATATCTTGCTTTAGTATGTATTTTACCGGAAATGCTGCGTTCTGAACTTGGGGTTGCAAATGCTCTTTTTGGTGGCACATCCTTGTTAATTGTTGTTAGTGTAACGATGGATACTGTTGCGCAAGTTCAAAGTCATCTGCTTGCGCATCAATATGAAGGGTTGATCAAGAAATCTAAGCTGAGAGGGGCAAAACGCAGATGATCTTGATTTTGTTGGGGCCTCCTGGTGCTGGTAAGGGAACGCAAGCAAAACTTCTGGAAGAAACACATGGGTATATCCAGCTTTCAACTGGAGATATGTTGCGTGCCGCTGTTACTGCTGGCACAGAGATTGGCAAAAAAGCAAAAGCAGTGATGGAGCGCGGTGAGCTTGTTTCAGACGAAATCGTGACAGGTATTATTGCAGAGCGTATTACCCAACCAGATTGTAAGAATGGTTTCATTCTGGATGGTTTTCCAAGAACAGTTGCCCAAGCAGAAGCATTAAATGATCTTTTAGCAAAGCAAAATCTACAACTTGATGTTGTGATTGAGATGAAGGTTGATGATAAGCTTCTTATCGATCGGGTTGTTAACCGCTATACGTGTCTTAATTGTGGTGAGGGGTATAACACAACAACCAAACGACCAGCCGTTGAAGGTATATGCGATAAGTGCGGTCATACGGAATTTAAGCGCCGTAAAGATGATACGGAAGAAACCGTTCGCGGTAGATTGGTTTCGTATCATACACAAACAGCACCATTGATCACCTACTACGGAACGATTGGCAAGTTAAAAACCGTGGACGGTATGGCTGCAATAAAAGCTGTATCAGAACAAATATATTCCATTTTAGAGAGCTTGAAAAACTAAACTTTATGTGACTTTATCTTTTTAATAGAAGTAAAGTCATGAATTTTGAAAAACTTGATATTGACGAATTTGGATGAAACCCGCTAAATAAAAGATTGCAATAGTTTTTTTGTATGACTGTTTGTGGTTCAAAAATTTATCTCATTGTAATCGTTGGTAAATTTCTTAACTGATGTGATAAATAAGTCAGTTCGTCATATTTACTTAAAAGAGGAGAACTGCCGTGGCGAGGATTGCCGGCGTAAATATTCCAACAAATAAACGTGTGGAAATCGCTTTAACGTACATACATGGGATTGGTCCAAAATTCGCGAAAGATATTTGCGCGAAGGTGAATATCCCAGCTGAGCGTCGTGTTAATCAGCTCTCAGATGCAGATGTTCTGCAAATTCGTGAGGTTATTGACCAGGACCATATGGTTGAGGGGGATTTGCGCCGTGAAGTGGCGATGAACAAAAAGCGTCTGATGGATCTTGGGTGTTATCGAGGATTGCGGCATAGACGTGGCTTGCCAGTTCGCGGACAGAGAACCCACACAAATGCAAGAACACGTAAAGGGCCTGCACGACCGATTGCAGGCAAGAAGAAATAATATACAATAATACAAAAAACCAAGCTTTATGTTGTGAAGCGTTTGGTTTGGTATTCAAAAATTAGTGAGTGGATGAAAATTTTAGAATGGCAAAAGACAGAGCAAAAGTTCGTCGCAAGGAACGAAAAAATATTACTTCTGGCACCGCTCATGTGAGTGCAAGTTTTAATAATACCATGATTACTATTACAGATGCGCAAGGTAACGCGATTTCCTGGTCTTCAGCAGGGGCAATGGGATTTAAAGGATCTCGTAAATCAACGCCTTATGCTGCACAGGTTGCCGCTGAGGATGCCGGCAATAAAGCCAAAGAGCATGGTATGAAAAATTTAGAGGTTGAAGTGCGCGGGCCAGGATCTGGTCGTGAATCTGCTTTGAGAGCTTTACAGTCAGCAGGTTTCCAAATTACGGCTATCCGTGATGTTACCCCAATACCACATAACGGGTGTCGGCCGCGTAAGCGTCGCCGCGTATAATAACAGCTTTTTTGAAAAGAGAATTATCTGTAAGCGCTGATTTGCAATTGTGTCTCGATTGTTCTTCATCTAAACGAGCGAAAGGTTATAAAAGTGCTGCAAAAAAACTGGCAAGATCTGATTAAGCCAAACACTCTTACGGTTACACCTGGTCTGGATCCAACTCGGGTTGCGAAACTGGTTGCAGAACCACTAGAGCGTGGTTTTGGTATGACTCTTGGAAATGCGTTAAGACGCGTTTTATTGTCGTCTTTGCAGGGTTCGGCTATCACGTCTGTGCATATTGACAGCGTGCTTCATGAATTTTCCTCAATTTCTGGGGTGCGTGAAGACGTCACTAATATCATTCTGAACATTAAAGAAATTGCTTTGAGAATTCATTCCGAAGGAACGAAGCGCATGGTGCTGCGCAAGGAAGGGCCTGGAATCGCGACTGCTGGAGATATTGATGCTGGTCCCGATATTGATATTCTAAATCCAGAACTTATTCTTTGTACCCTAGATGAAGGCGCTTCTATTCGGATGGAGTTTACCGCTGATACCGGCAAAGGCTATGTGCAGTCAGAACGTAATCGCCCGGATGATGCACCTATTGGCTTGATTCCTGTCGATAGCTTGTATAGCCCTGTGCGTAAGGTTTCCTACCGTGTTGAAAATACACGTGAAGGTCAAATCCTGGATTATGATAAGCTGACAATGCAAATCGAAACCGATGGCTCTATAACACCAGAGGATTCAATTGCTTTGGGTGCTCGCATTTTACAAGATCAGCTTTCTATCTTTATCAACTTCGAAGAGCCAGAAAAAGAATCCGTTGAGGACAAAGCGCCTGAGCTGGAATTCAATGCAGCGTTGCTCAAGAAAGTTGATGAGCTTGAATTATCAGTGCGCTCCGCAAACTGTTTGAAAAATGATAATATTGTTTACATTGGCGATCTTATCCAAAAAACAGAAGCCGAAATGTTGCGGACACCAAATTTTGGGCGTAAGTCGCTCAATGAAATTAAAGAAGTGTTAGCAGGCATGGGGCTGCACCTGGGTATGGAAGTACCGAGCTGGCCGCCAGAAAATATTGAAGAGCTTGCGAAACGCTTTGAAGATCATTACTAAAACTGAGATACAACAGTCTTCTTAAAGGCTTACAGAAAGAATAAGGAGAAATGTCATGCGTCACCGCAAAGCCGGCCGCAGACTGAATAGAACAGCAAGTCATCGTAAGGCTATGTTTGCAAACATGGCTGCGGCACTTATCAAGCATGAGCAAATCGTTACCACTTTGCCAAAAGCAAAGGAACTGAAGAGAGTTATGGATCGTCTGATTACATTAGGTAAACGAGGGGATCTGAATTCAAGACGCCTTGCGGTTGCTCGTATCCGCGACAAAGAGATGGTGAAAAAGCTGTTTGATGTTCTTGCTGAGCGCTATGAAGACCGGAGTGGTGGTTATACGCGTGTTTTGAAAGCCGGATATCGTTATGGAGATTCAGCTCCAGTTGGTGTTATTGAGCTTGTGGATCGTGATGAAGATGCAAAAGGTCTCGATTCTGGCCCGGATCAAAATGATAGCGTAGAAAAAGTCGAAAACGTAGCGGCCTAGTTGATAATTCCGCAATATGTTATGATATAAAAAGGGCAGTTTTTAACTGCTCTTTTTTTTGACCTTGTTTTATTGTGCAGGATTGTTTTTACTGAATAAAAATAACAAATTGAATGGCTTTATCAATAAGCTGAAGTTTTAAACCAACCATTAGGGCATAAAACCTTATGCATTGTTTTGCAAAAGACCTTCGAAACAGCTTTCTAAAGAGTTTTATTTCGCTTCTTGTGTTGTGTGCGTTATTTTTTTTCTCCATCAACATGGCATATTCCCAAAAGCGTGTTGTTCCGCAAAATAAAGCT
Organism: Pseudomonadota bacterium; assembly: GCA_039033475.1. GTDB lineage: Bacteria > Pseudomonadota > Alphaproteobacteria > Rhizobiales > CBDHHC01 > JBCCCO01. The sequence goes on from JBCCCO010000047.1 coordinate 15,296, forward strand.
GCTGTTCAGTATTCTTTTGCGCCAGTTGTCAAAAAAGCATCACCCGCTGTGGTCAATGTTTATGTGCGCAAGCAAGTGCGTAAGCGAGTTTCTCCATTTTTGGATGATCCGTTTTTTCGTCGTTTTTTTGGTAGAGGGCAAGGGCGATTGCCGCGCGATCGTATGCAAAGCTCTTTAGGCTCTGGCGTGATTGTAAGTGCAGATGGTGTGGTTGTGACAAATTTCCATGTGATTAAAAACGCAGGTGCCAATAATGCCCGTGATGGTGATAGCAATATTAAGGTTGCTTTGGCTGATAAGAGGGAGTTTTCAGCAAAGCTTGTGCTTAAAGATGAGCGTACAGATTTGGCAATCCTAAAAATCATAGCTCCTGGGACGCGGTTTAATTTTTTGGATATTGAGGATTCTGATAGTTTGGAAGTTGGAGATTTTGTGCTTGCTATCGGTAATCCATTTGGCGTTGGTCAAACCGTAACAAGTGGCATTGTATCTGCCTTGGCGCGGACCCGTATAGGCATTTCTGACTTCCAGTTTTTTATTCAAACAGATGCTGCAATTAATCCTGGTAATTCTGGAGGAGCACTTGTTGATGTAAATGGCAAGCTGGTTGGAATTAATACAGCTATCTTTTCCAGAAGCGGTGAATCTAATGGTATTGGTTTTGCTATCCCTTCAAATATGGTCAGGCTTGTTGTTGAATCTGCCATATCAGGACGATCGGTCAAGCGCCCTTGGTTTGGCGCAAAGCTACAAACGGTAACGTCAGAAATTGCTGAATCTTTTGGTTTGGACCGTCCCGCAGGCGCGTTATTGTCTTATGTCCTCAAAAATGGTCCGGCACAACGCGCTGGCTTAAAAGTTGGTGATGTGATTGTTGGTGTTGACGGCAAGCCAGTTGCAGACCCTCGAGCCTTTCGTTATCGGTTTGCCACCAAGGGGCTGAATAAAAAAGTTGTTCTAGATATCATTCGTGCGGGACGAATTGAACAAATTGCAATGACGACAATTGGAGCGCCTGAAACAACACCGCGAAAAACCACATGGCTATCTCAAGGGTCTCCGTTTTCTGGAGCACAAATTGCCAATCTTTCCCCTGCGCTTGCTGAGGAGTTATCGTTAGAGGACACCTCAGGTGTTGTCGTGCAAGATGTTCGAAACAGCTCTTCTGCACGCAGTATTGGTTTGCGTCCAGGGGATATTATAATGCGTATTAATGGAAAGTCTGTGAAATCTGTGAAAGATTTGCAAACGATTTTGAAGCGTAAATATCCTGACTGGAGGTTTTTAATAAAACGGGATGGTCGGATATTGAGTACACGTATTCGCAGTTAACGCAATATATGCTAGGCTAGATTTTTGACCGATGGGAGGCCCATATATGATCCTTTGGCATAGGGGTATGCAACTCTTTTTTTTGCTTTTAACGTTTAGTGCTTGTCTTAACATTTTAATATATCCAGCTCAGTCCGAAGAGCTTCATTTTAGGACATTGTGGGACAGTCATCCTCACAACAACTCAAATCCCGCCCCCGCACGTATGCTTAAAACGATCGTAGTTAATGGTTTGGAAGTTCCGGCAGGAATGCCGGCTTTTAAAAATCAGTGTGCAATCCGCATGGGTGTTGCGTTACGTAACGTAGGAGTTACACTAGAACAAATTGGTAATCCTAGAGTTTCTTGGTATCACGAAAAAAAAGATATGTATGTCTTAGTGGCTCAAGAATTGGCAAATGGTTTGCAAAGCTCAGATATCAAAGGCCTTGGGCCTCTTGAAAAAGTTAAGGATCCCCAAAACTTTCATAATGAACTTTATGGCCGCAGGGGAATTATATTTTTTAAGGATTATTGGCGCCGCAAAGGTGAGAAAAATCCTTCAGGTGATCACATCGATGTTTGGAATGGATATCGGACAAGTTCGAAATGGTTAATGGAATGGTTCTCATGGCTCGGATATAATGAAAATTATGGAAAGTCTAGGGAAATCTGGTTTTGGGAGGTCAAATGAAGCCTATATTTATGCTGACAGGGTTGGTGCTTGGTGCTTTTTGTGGTGCCTATCTTGCAACAACGATAGGTGCAGACTACATCCATAATTTGAGTTTTGAGAGCCCTGATGAGCAAAGCAATCTTTATAACCTGATATTTCTAGGATCTGCTGGGTGTTTCAGTTTGATTGGTTTGGGATTAGGATGGTTAATGTCGGCAATTCTTACACGTAAAAAGGTATGAGCTTGCCTCATAGTTTTTGCGAATATCTTTAGAGTATTGGAGGTTAAGAGGCTTAAAAATATAAGATTTTTTATATCATAATATTAACAGTATTATATGCTGCTTTATTGATGTGAGCTGTGATCTTAAATATTTTTTCGGGTTATTATAGCTATACTAAATTGCGCTAAATCCATCACTTCCAGTATTAAGATTTTATAATGTGAGTGCTCTAGAAACATTAAATAAAAGTCATATGTTAAAAAATCTATTGCACTAAGTCCTTGTTTGTAAGTTATACTGTTAACCAAAGTAGTGTGTGTTGTTAAGAAATGAGAAGATTATTGGAGCTCAACAGCCCATGACAAGATTTATACACATGTCAGATGACGTCGATCGTGATGATGACGGAGATTTTGGGACAGGTATTGTTACAAAAACTCGAAAAAAAACAAAGAAACCGAACCTATACCGTGTGTTACTGCTTAACGATGATTATACCCCAATGGATTTCGTGATTTATATTTTAGAACGTTTTTTCAACAAGGGACATGAAGATGCCGCGCGTATTATGTTACATGTGCATCAAAAAGGCGTAGGGCTTTGTGGGGTTTATACCTATGAAATTGCCGAAACAAAAGTCTCACAAGTGATGAGTTTTGCACGCCAGAATCAACATCCCTTACAATGTACTATGGAAAAGGAGTAAATCAGAACTGTGCCTTCATTCTCCGCTAGTTTAGAAGATGCGCTTCATAGAGCATTAAAATATGCCAATGAGCGTTCACACGAGTATTCAACTCTAGAGCATTTACTCTTATCTCTTATTGATGACAGAGATGCATCAGCCGTGATGCGCGCTTGCAATGTTGATCTTGATATTTTGCGTGAAAAATTACTCGACCATGTGGATAATGAATTAGACAATCTTATTACTGATGAAGAAGACAAAGATGCGCAACCTACAACAGGGTTCCAACGCGTCATGCACCGTGCTTTGATACATGTACAATCCTCAGGCCGTGAAGAGGTTACAGGGGCCAACGTGCTGGTTGCTATTTTTGCAGAGCGCGAGAGCCATGCTGCGTACTTCTTGCAAGAACAGGATATGACACGTTTTGATGCTGTGCAGTATATAAGCCATGGCATTGCCAAGCGGACAGATATGTCAGAATCTCGAAATGTGCGGGGTGTAGATGATGATGCGTCCACAGTCGATGGATCCGAAGACAAAAAGTCCGGCGCAGATGCGTTGCAAAATTATTGCATTAATCTCAATAAAAAAGCAGAAGATGGCAAAATTGATCCCTTGATTGGGCGGGATGCAGAAATTCAACGAACCATTCAGGTGCTATGCCGCAGACAAAAGAATAATCCTTTGTTTGTTGGTGATCCAGGCGTAGGTAAAACTGCAATTGCAGAAGGTTTAGCTTACAAAATCATCAAGGCAGATGTTCCTGAAGTTCTACAGAAATCCACTATTTTCTCGCTTGATATGGGATCTTTGCTTGCTGGAACGCGATACCGTGGTGATTTCGAAGAGCGTTTGAAAGCGGTCATGAAAGAGGTTGAAAATTATGAAGGGGCTGTTCTATTCATAGATGAAATTCATACTGTGATTGGTGCGGGTGCAACTTCTGGAGGTGCGATGGATGCGTCTAATCTGTTAAAACCTGCCTTGCAATCTGGATCACTGAAATGCATTGGTTCCACAACATATAAAGAGTATCGACAGCACTTTGAGAAAGATCGCGCGCTTGTGCGTCGTTTCCAAAAAATTGATGTTAAAGAGCCAACTATTGACGATACCATTGAAATTCTCAAAGGCTTGAAACCTTATTTTGAAGAATTCCATAAAGTTAAATTTTCGAACAAAGCTGTAAAAGCTGCTGTTGAATTGTCCGCTAAGTATATTAATGACCGTAAATTGCCCGATAAAGCAATTGATGTTATTGATGAAACTGGCGCGTCACAAATGCTAGTGCCGGAAAGTAAGCGTAAAAAAACAATTGGTGTCAAAGAAATTGAAACCACTGTTGCAACTATGGCTCGTATTCCGCCTAAAACGGTCTCTAAATCTGATGCCGAGGTCTTAAGGAATTTGGAGCAAGAATTACGACATGTTGTCTTTGGTCAGGATAGCGCTATTGAGGCCTTGTCATCAGCCATTAAATTGGCGCGGGCAGGTTTGCGTGAGCCTGAAAAACCAATTGGGTGCTATTTGTTCTCTGGGCCAACAGGTGTTGGTAAGACAGAGGCCGCAAAACAGCTGGCGTCATCCTTAGGTGTTGAATTGCTACGCTTTGACATGTCGGAATATATGGAGCGGCATGCGGTGTCGCGGTTGATTGGGGCACCTCCTGGATATGTTGGGTTTGATCAAGGTGGTTTATTGACCGATGGAGTTGATCAACATCCTCATTGTGTATTGTTGCTTGATGAGATCGAAAAAGCCCATCCAGATCTGTTTAATATTTTATTGCAAGTTATGGATCACGGGAAGTTAACAGATCATAGCGGTAAGAGCATCAATTTCCGCAATGTTATACTTATCATGACAAGCAATGCAGGTGCCGCACAGCTTGCAAAAGCCCCAATGGGCTTTAACCGGACGCGGCGTCAAGGAGATGATGAGGAGGCTATTAATAAGCTGTTTTCACCAGAATTTCGCAACCGCCTGGATGCAATTATTCCATTTGCGCCGTTGCCAGAATCCGTTATCACCAAAGTCGTTGAGAAGTTTGTCTTCCAACTTGAAGCCCTGTTGCAAGAACGTAATGTGACAATTGAGCTTACCGAAGAGGCAAATGCTTGGCTTGCTGAGAAAGGGTATGATGAGCGTTATGGTGCCCGCCCTCTTGGCCGTGTGATACAAGAAAACATTAAAAAGCCGTTAGCCAATGAATTGTTGTTTGGCAAACTTGATGGTGGCGGCACTGTTCGGGTGATTGTTAAAGAGAACGAGAACGGAATCAAAAAGCTTGATTTTGAATTTATCGAAATCATTCCGCCAAAGCCACCAGCTAAAAAGCAAGCTGAAGCTGAGGTTGTTGATGGCGACGAGTCTGAAAATTTACCCGTGCCAGATAAAAACAAAAGTCCTGTTCCAAGAGTGCCACTCAACAGAAAACCGTCATAATATTTTGTTTTTATTTGTCGTGCTTGTTCATATTCATACTTATGGCGTACTCATGAGTGATCTTTGTTATGTTAAAATAGTATGAGTATGAATTAAGCAAAGAAAAATATGTTAACATCCTAAAAAACGTTTTGCATCTAATCGCGTGTAAGGATTAGCGTTTACTTTAT